>CAZSNX010000694.1:0-2379 GCA_964607945.1 uncultured Candidatus Obscuribacterales bacterium | reverse complement strand
CATCGCGGTGACAATGGCAGCGCTACGAACGTTGCCAAGGAACACGAGGAGCACCGCTATGATGAGCACCCCGCCTTCGAGCAGCGCGCTTCGGACCGTCGAGATTGCGCGGCCGATCAAGTCGGCCTGGTCATAGAACGGCACAACCTCTATGCCTTGTGGCAAACTCTTTTTGATCTGGACGACGCGTTCTTTCGCTTTTTCCACGACTGTTCTTGAGTTTTCTCCCTTGAGCATCATGACTATGCCGGCAACAATTTCACCTTTGCCATCAGCAAGAACAGCTCCCTGCCTTACTGCGGATCCGATAACCACAGAAGCGATGTCTCTAAGGAAGATTGGCACGCCCTCTTTGCCAGTTTTTACTATGATGTTTGCAATTTGACTCGTGTTCTGGGCTAAACCTATTCCGCGCAAAACATATTGCTCACCGGAATGCTCTATATAAGCGCCCCCAACGTTTTCATTGTTGGCAGTTACAGCGTTTAAGACATCTCGCAAGGTCAAGC
Source organism: uncultured Candidatus Obscuribacterales bacterium (assembly GCA_964607945.1). Classification (GTDB taxonomy): domain Bacteria; phylum Cyanobacteriota; class Vampirovibrionia; order Obscuribacterales; family Obscuribacteraceae; genus JAGVKB01. The sequence continues at coordinate 1,870 of CAZSNX010000694.1, read as the reverse complement.
CATAAGCTTGTAGCTTTGCTGGATCCACCTGCACTTGGTATTGTTTCTTCTGTCCGCCATAGCTATTAACTTCTGCCACTCCTGGAGTGCCCATCAGCTGACGACGAACAACCCAGTCCTGAATTGTGCGCAATGCAATCGGGTCTCTTACGCCACCGGCAGATGGTCTTACCTCATACTGATAAATCTCACCCAGACCGGTCGAGATCGGTCCCATTTCCGGAGAACCAATGGATTCAGGAATTTGTTGCCGAACTGTAGATAGACGCTCCAACACCAACTGACGCGCAAAATACGTGTCCACTGCATCGTCAAAGACAATGGTTACTGCCGACAAGCCGAACTTTGAAACAGAGCGTACCTGGCTTACTCCGGGCAGTCCGCTCATCGCTATCTCAATAGGAAAGGTAATCTGGCGCTCAACTTCCAGTGGGGCTAATGATGGAGCCGCAGTCAAAACCTGAACTTGTACGTTAGTAATATCTGGAACAGCATCGATGGAAAGCTTTTGCAAACTAATGCAACCAGCGCCGACAAAAAACACGACCATCATAAGTATCAAGAACGGCTGTTTTACGGAGAATCGGATAATTGAGTCAATCATCAGTCGTCATCTCCGAATTGATCTTTGAGCAGCTTGGACTTCAGTACAAATGAACCGTCGGCAGCAATATGCTCGCCCACTGTCAGCCCACTAAGGACGGGCACCATGCCTGAAGACGCAGTTCCTATTTTGATCTTACGAACAATAAACTTGCCATCTTTTTCCTTCACGAAAACGACCGGCTTTCCTTCTACCATTTGAATACAAGCCTCCGGCACAAAGACATTGCTCTGATTGGCCGGCGTCTTGAATTCGACCTGCGCAAATGACCCGACTTGAATTTTATTTCCAGGATTGCTTATCTCTATGCGCACCCGTGAAGTGCGCGTGTCTTCATTGAGACGGGGATCAATATAGCTGACTCTGCCTGCTAGTTCCTTGCTGCCAAGTTTGACTGTAGCGGGAGTATCGATCTGAATAGAGGCCATTTGGCTCTCTGGGACATTGGCTATCACCCAGAGAATTGCCGTATTGGCAATAGTTAGAAGTGGCTTTCCTTGGTCGAATCCGGCCCCTGGATTAACAAAGCGTTCAATAACAGTTCCTGAAATTGGAGCGCGTAGCTCAATCTTCGAAATGTCGTGCTCAACCCCTTCCCGATCCTCACCGAAGTGAGCATCCATAGCCCGTAGGGCATCGCGTATGTGCTCAGTTTCGGTCTGGGCTGTCTGTAATTCAGCCTTTGCTTCAGTGACCTCTCTGTTTAACGAAATATCCTTTTGAAAGTTGTAGTCAGCTTTGGCACGCTCAAATTCCGACTGAGCAGCGACCAGGTCTTTCCGCGCAGTCAATCCTTCAGAGACCAAAAGATTTGTGCGTTTCAATGTCGCTTCGGCTTCGTCTAGTGTTGCTTTCGCCTTCAGCACCGACACACGATTTGCAGCTTGTTGAACTCGATTAAGACTGATTTTGGCTAGTTTGAGCCTGGTTTCAGCTTCGTGCAGCTTGCCGTGTTGTTCAGCTACCTGCGGACTATCTATGCGAAGCAAAAGCGCTCCGGCTTTCACATAGTCCCCAAGAGCGACATAGATACTTTTCACACGCCCGGAAACCAAGGGCGTAACTTGCTGCAATTGCTGTTGGTTTGGCTCAACGGTGCCAGCAACAGTGAATTCGCCACCTGCAGTACGAGTACCTACCGTAACTACCTTAACTCCTGCTGCCGCGCCTTCAATATCAACGGAGCTCTTGTTTGAGTCAAGTTCTTCCTTTGGTGATTCCTTCGGTGCTCTCTGAGAAAGCCCAAACCAAAGGGCAGAAGACAGT
>CAZSNX010000693.1:0-2384 GCA_964607945.1 uncultured Candidatus Obscuribacterales bacterium | reverse complement strand
GTAGGAGCCGGTTTTGGCCAACTCCTCCAAGCTGTCACCGGGCAGCGTGAGATTGAACAGCGCTTTCGGCAGACGACCCGCTCGCAGACTGGCACGCTCGACCTGCCGCTGGAAGATTAGACCGTTGTGGCTGTCGACAGTATCTTCCACATCGAGCCTGTCAGCACCAGCAATGATGGCGCCTTCCTCGTCGATGTAGAAAGACAGAGTCTCCTCGCCCCCCTCGTAAGTCACAACCACCTTGTCGCCAAGGTTGATTGAGCCCTTGAGAAGCTCGTTGCCGATGGCCTCTTCCAGGTGAACTTTGAGCGTCCGCTTCATGTCGGAGACGCCGCCGTTGCTGTTATCGGCCTTCTGCAGGATAAAGTCTTTGGCCTTGTCGTCCACTTCGAGCACAAACAAGTGCCCTCGCGCCGTCTGCTTGAGGATGCGCTCCTGAATGCGATTGATCTCGAAATCAACCACCCGGCGCACCTGCTCGTCGCCGAGCGGGTTGAAGATCACCACATCATCGATCCGGTTGTTGAACTCCGGACGGAACTCGTCGGCCATCGCAGTGAGCACCATCGACTTCACGTCGGCGGTCGTCTTCTGCCGCTTCACGAAGCCCATCTCCTTGCGCTGGAATTCCTTCATGCCCAGGTTGCTGGTCATGACGATCACGCAGTTGCCGAGCTCCACGGTCTGGTTGTTGCCGAGGTTGATCTTGCCGTTGTCGGTACCGCCCAACAGAAGGTCGTAGAGCGCAGGATGCGCTTTTTCGATCTCGTTGATGCGAATCCAGACGATCGGGCATTTCGAACCACGCCGGGACGCTTCCAGATTGGCCTTGGCCAGCTTGGCAGACGGATCGAACTTGGGCTCCTCACCGTTTTTTTCCGGATTGTCAGCCGGCGGCTTGTAGCCGATGTAGCTGGGCGGAGCGCCGGTGAGCTTCATCACCTCGTGCTCCTTCTGCAGCTCGCCACCCTCCAGCTCGATCATCGCATCCGGGCTGCCGTGGCAGAATTCTGCCGCACACTCCACTGAGTAGCTCTTGCCGGTCCGAGAAGGTCCGGCGAAGATCATGACAGCACGCGGGCGGCGAGGATTGGCGATCGGATTGAGCCCGGTTCGATAGGCGCGACCCAGGGCCGCGACCGCTGCCGGCTGTCCGACGATTCGGGCTTCGAGAAACTTGAGAAACTCCCGTTCTACGGGGCTCACTTCTGCTGTGTTCAGTTTGCGAAGTTTGCGTTCGCTCATGACAAAACTCCCAACCGCACTGTCTAGGCGGTTTTGCTCTTAATGGGTTAGGCGGCGCATTTTCACGCCGCAATGATTAGGGAGCCAAGACATTCTGCCTGGGCTCGGCAAGAGAAACGATCTCACGATTGCTCGCAAGTATCAGGCAGGAGAAGGCTCCCCTGCCCGGTTTAGCGTATGAACGCTGAGATACCGACTAGGTCACGGCCGCGATACTTCGCTTCAGCATCTCCATGTAGGAGAGCGAAACCGGCTCGCGAGCCTCACCAAGCAGCATTGAGACGAAATCGGCAATTTGATTCCTAGCCGGACCGACATCAGCTCCGACCGGAACCAAAATCTCGACTTCAAGGTAGACGCCTGAAAAGGTTCCTAGATTGTCAACTGAATCGAGGCTGACAACTGCTTCCAAGCCGGCCAGTCGGCCTTCAAAGAGCCTCCGGCGCTTGCTAAAACCGAGCAGCTCCGAACCTTTGAGCCAGCGACCAGATGCCAGCAACAAGCCAGCAAGAGAATCGCCGATTTCCCGCTCGGTCTCCTTTCGCTCTTTGCCACCATCCTCGGTGACGATCCAACTCTTGACAGTCAGGACGGTGCGAGCGGGCTGATCGTCCTGCGACTCGCGCCGTATTCGCATCATGTCGCCAGCATTTTGGGTCGGCAAGAAGGTATCAGTCATCTCGACCAGACCGGCCGAGGTGAACGACAGCCCTTCCAACCTTTCAGGCAGGCGAGCGAATTCATCTTGCGAGAGACGAAACTTCCGCTCCACCTCGAGATGACTCTGGACCTCTTTCGAACCGGTTGGACCGGACTGTGTGCGAACCAGCCGGTTGACCAGACTCTCGAAAAGTCGCCGTAGGGATTGCACTCGGTTAACCTCCTGCTGAAGTCACATCGGCATTGCATGAGCTTAAAGAATAGCCGTTTGCCGACTGCACTCCAGACCGTTGCGGCTCCAGCTCTAGACTCAAAACTAGATTAGCGCATACCTGCTAAAGCAAGTTGAGTCTCTTATTGTGGGCGCGCTGGATTCCAGTGATGAACTGCTTGTTTGTTAGAACTCCGGAATGACTTCAAGAAATAGCGATAGATATACCTTAGCTCTCTGCTCCTATGCAAAGCCATTCTCCATTCAC
>CAZSNX010000692.1:968-2387 GCA_964607945.1 uncultured Candidatus Obscuribacterales bacterium | reverse complement strand
TCACAAAAGAAGTATCAACTCGAAGCAGCAAAAGATGCAAGGACCGCCGCAGCAAAGGCTGTAACAGAGGCGGAGGCCAATCTTGCTTATTGGAAGCCTGAGATTGAAAGGCAGGGCGCACTTCTTAAATCGCAAGTGATTTCGCTTGACGAATACCAGAAGGAACTCGCGCAATCGAATGTCGCTCAAGCTCAAGTAGAGCAAGCTCAAGCCAAATTGCGAGAAGCCACAAACACGCAAATGGCAGCGCAAGCTGAACTGGATACCATGATCCATCACATAGGACATCAGTTTTCGGCAGCGAAACAAGCCCAGGCAGCCGTAAAAACAGCTCTAATTTACGAAAAATATACCAGGATTCTGGCACAGGATGACGGTGTGGTGACCAAGCGTTTAATCAGTCCGGGAGTCGTTGTAAACCCCGGAATGATGATCCTCAAGGTCGCCTACATTAAGCAAGCGCGCATACAAGCTGAGGTTGCTAGCGAAGACGCGGGACGCATAAAGCTGGGTAACAAGGTGTTTATCAAAGGATCGCAAGATTCGACCAAGCAAGTAGTTGCACAGATTACGTCGATATTCCCTGCCGCGGATCCAACCAGCCGTACCTTTACAGTCGAAGCACTGCTGAACAACATCGCTGATGGTGACAACACAAAAGGTACACAAGTTGGCTCAATCACCTCGTACAAATTCCTACCCGGCGAATATGTCGTGATGAGGATTTCGACTGGCGAGCACGAGGGGCTGACAGTGCCGACTTCAGCAATCATTTGGAGAGAAGGAAAGACTCAAATATGGAAAACAGCTTCCAGCTCTCAGTCAGGCACCAAGAAGGAATATACATGCACGATGCATCCCGAGATCGTGCGTGACGCCCCGGGGAAGTGCCCGAAGTGCGGCATGACCTTAGTGCCTAAGGCACTCGGCGGAGCGAGTGAAGCTCAATTGGTTGATGTCCAGATCGGTTTATCAAATGCTGACAAATCGGAAGTGGTGTCTGGATTGGCTGAGGGAGAAGGAGTTATTTACAAAGGGTACTCGAATCTGCAACCTGGAATACCAGTCGTGGCAGCGGACTGGGGGAGAGCCGGCCCGATAAAACTACCTAAAGCTTCGGAGGTCCAAGGGAATCGTCTTTCGGCAGGCAACAACTGGACTCATGAGGAGATGTCCGGTGTATTCATGCTCAAAGTCGTGCTGGATCCACCGAAGGGTGGAGCGAATTCCATTGTGGTTAAGGTTGAAAAGCATGGCGGGGGTGCGGTATCCAGTGCTCCTATCTCTGTCAAAACATCGATGCCAGGCATGGGCGACATGGCGGGTCCGGACCTTAAAGGCAGCACTGGTTTGAATGGCGAAGCGCGCATGAAAAGCGATCTTTCCAGTGGACTGTGGCGACTTAAGATGAGCATCTCC
>CAZSNX010000692.1:0-958 GCA_964607945.1 uncultured Candidatus Obscuribacterales bacterium | reverse complement strand
CGGCTCTAGTGCTATTGAAAGCACGGTCGAGGTGGAGGTGCCGTAGCCATGACAGCAGGTGAAGTAAAAGAGAAACGCCCAGAGAAGCAGCCTGAACATGCGCGGGGATTCAATCTGACAGCCTGGTCGATTGAGCATCCTTACACAATTGCTTCGTTCTATCTGGCTATGGTTATCTTGGCCATTGTGGCGATTGGCTTTTTCATGCCGAAGCGACTCATGCCTTACGTGCAAAGTCCAATGATAGGCATCATCAGCATGCAGCCGGGCTTATCTGCCGAGGAGATGGAGACTTACATCAGTAAGCCTATTGAAGAGCGCATGGTGGACATTCGCGGAGTACGCTTCATTCGCTCTACCTCTCAGGAAGGCTTTTCCATGGTCTCTCTTGAGTTTCCATACGGCACAGATATGAAGCGATCTCTTGTTGAGACGCAAGCACTCATGAACGTGGTGCAAGCCGATCTACCGGTTACTGGAGCCAATCTTAAGCCCAGCTGGGTATTGTTTATAGATCCTCTAAATTTACCAGTGCTGACTTTCAACCTCACAGGCGACGGATGGGATCCTGTGCGGCTTCGTGAATTGGCTGACAATCAAATCACGAATAGATTGAAGAAAGTCCCGGACGTTTGGTCAATCTATTCGTTTGGTGGTTACAAACGTCAGCTGCAAATCCTTGTCGACAGAAACAAGCTGGCCGGCTTTGGGCTTTCGATTCTTGATGTGCGAGACGCCATCGACAAACAGAACGTGGCAAAGCCGGCCGGACGCCTGACTCATGGTGGTGATGAATCAATTGTCCGCATAGATACGCTGGCGAATGATGCAAAGCAAGTTGAAAGTTATCCTCTGAAATCCGTAGGCGATCGCGTTATTTATGTCAAGGATATAGCGCGAGTAGTTGATACCTACTGGGAAAAACGAGCGGCTTATCACCATGTTCATGCAGGAAAAG
>CAZSNX010000691.1:391-2392 GCA_964607945.1 uncultured Candidatus Obscuribacterales bacterium | reverse complement strand
ATCGATAGTAAAAGATTCTGTTTGAGGCCCTTCCGTTTCAACCAATTGTTTGAGCGTCGTACCGTCTGCCCGTTCCAATACCAGATAGGCTCGGTGATCTTCCACAAACAGATCGAGGAATTGCACGATTTGCGGATGTTTTAGTCGAGATAACATTGTTGCCTCTTGCTGGAACTTTTCGGCAGCCTTCTTGCGCACACGTGGGTCTGGATAGACCGGAAGAATGAACTCTTTCAACACGATCAGGTCGTCGATTTCAGAGAGTTTTTCCCGGCTATGCGCTAGGTAGGCAGTTCCTTGTCCTCCGACCCCGATCTTCGAGTCGATGCAATACTTTCCGCCTTGCAAAAGGTTGCCTGGTGAAAGTGGTGCCAACTTGTCTCGTTTGGGTGCTGCCGATAATTCTCGTAGCCACAGTTCAGTGTAGCTTTGCCGATCCGGTGGCGGTTTGAAAGCTTGGATCAGCTCATCATCGAGAAACTCGGGAAAGAAAGAGCGCAGTGTGTTCAAGAATCGTTTGCGATCGTCTGAATGTAGTATGTCGCCATAGCGAATTCGCATTTGGTAGCCGTCGCGGGCGGTTAGGCAGATCCGGTAGTCCCTCACTGATTTCTTGCCGTTTGGGCGCTCGACAGTCGCTGCGAATATGTCATCCCAACAGAGTATTTTGGCTGGGAAGTAGTTGCAGCCACTCCAGTAGTTTTCGTCGAGCTGCCTGCCAGTGCTGTTTCCCGATTGATCGAGTGATGGCACCGCGGGCATGGGTGGGGCGAGTCTCTGATTCGGAACTTTCCGAAGCAGAGAGATAGACTTTGAGGTTAAAGCGAGATGAGTCGGTCTTTCAGTCATGGTTATAGTGAGATAGGATACGATGTATCCCATCACTGCATAAATGGCCCATGCGAAGTAATTCAGCAGCGTTAATATGACGGCAATGCTGCCGCTAGGAGTTTGGACGAGCAGCGGCTTCAAGGGTTGGAGTAAGAGTTTGCCTAGAAAGATAAACAGATAGTCCAGCCAACCTTGCATCGCTCCGATAAAACAAATTCCGACTGTAAGAATAAAGAGTATCGGTAGTGCGTGACCAATCGGAGTCAGCCATAAGTAAGTGTCGGCATTCGGGCAATAGGCCAAAACGCGACTGTCTGATACCCAAACTCGGCTCGGAACTTTGAAGTTGCATCCTGGAAGCATTGCGAAGGTCTCTTGATTCATACCGGTTGTAGATTGAGTAGGAGTTCCAATTCAAGCTTGAGCGATAGCGCTGAGTCCGGTCTGCCGGCCGGCTCCATAGCCGTACATCGTGCTACCAGGCGATCTAGGTCCGCACTTACGGCTGGTTTAATCGTAGTTGGTGTGGATACGGACAATGGTTCGGGATCCTCTCCCGTCAAGAGGAAAAACATGGTGCAACCTAGAGCGTAAAGGTCGCTCCTTGTTTCAGCCTTACCTCTTAACTGCTCGGGTGCAATGTATGCCTGTTTGCCGATCATGGTACCGGTGGCAGTGCCGATAAATTGATTGGCTGCTCCAAAATCAATCACTGCCAGTCGACCGTCTTCCTTGAGGATAATATTGTCCGGTGAGAGGTCTCGGTGAACAATCGGTGGTTCTTGTGAGTGAAGATAAGTCAGAATGTCAGTTAGCATGATTGACCATGAAAGAACCTTACCTTTGTCTTGTGCTCCCCACTCCTTGACTAATCGACGAAGATCCTGTCCGGGAATGTACTCCATCAGTAAGTAGTGCCGGCTTTCCTCTACAAAGTAATCCAATATCGAGGCGATATCCGGATGTTTCAACTGCGAAAGGAAATGAGCCTCGCGCTCTAGCATCTCCTTTGCTTTCCTTTGCAGCGCCTCATCGCCGTCGGAAGGAATCACAGCCTCCTTCAGTACGAAGGGTCTTTTGTGCGAATCCTTGAGCAGATAAATGGCCGATAGCCCGCCGAAGGCCAGCTGGCGATCGACTGTGAATTTGCCATCGCACAGGCGATGACCA
>CAZSNX010000691.1:0-381 GCA_964607945.1 uncultured Candidatus Obscuribacterales bacterium | reverse complement strand
ATGACCAGGTTCGAGTGGAATGAAGTTGGTGGCACCAAAGCGTCTGGCAAGCTCGTCCTCCCACATTTCCGTATAGCTCAACTGTAGAGCCCGCTTTCCGCTCAAATGAATATGAGCTCTCGCATCGAGCAAGGCTGGAAATGATTCTGCACCGCCTGCCCAGACGTCAATTGCTACGATTAGGTCCTGGATTGCCTTGGGTGACAGGCGCCGAAGATTAAAGCTGGCAATCCGACCGGTCTTAAATGTTAGTGTCAGAATTCCCGATTTGCCATGAGGCCGAAACGATACACCAGCGAGCTCTTGCCAACGGCGCTGGGTTCGGATCGAGAGGCTAGGACAAACAACAAATGGTTATGACAGACCATCTCTCGTGATAAA
>CAZSNX010000690.1:0-2405 GCA_964607945.1 uncultured Candidatus Obscuribacterales bacterium | reverse complement strand
GGATTCAGCATCCTTGACCGCCGACTCAAATTGTTTCTCAGCCTCGACAAAATCTCCCCGCTGAAGGGCCGCTTCGCCCGACTCGAAGAAGGTCTTCCAGAGAATTTCCTGCGCAAAGCACGCCGGCGACTGCAAAGTCACGTAAATGCACAAAGAGAGTAAGAGCACTCGCTCGATCTTGAGAAACATGGACCCTTGACCGAATATGACTTAAGCAGCCACAACCGTCACACCTACATATTGGGCAGGTCAACGGTTTAAGCATATCAGCAATGAGAGCTGGACTTCGAAATTTGGGCAACTAGCTAACAAAGTTCTGACGGTCCTTCCCGGTCACGCTGCAAAAACCGTCGTTCTCTGTGCAGACTGAACCTACCCCTGGAACATTCTCAGCGGTGCAGTGACACGCCACGAACGACTGCAGCGCACAGCACCAATTACCTTTCTCAGATAAGACATGTACGCTCTCTGCTCATCAAGCCCTTTCAACACCGGATCAGGCAGCTTTTTTTCTGCCAACTCCACGATATCTACGGCTTTCGTGCTGCTACCAATCAGCCGGTTGAGATCTCTCAAGGGCTTGGTACATCTCCAGGAAGAGCTGGAGAGCATTGTACTTAGCTTGCGCTCCAGAGCGCGGATTGACTTTGCATTCTTTACCACTCTGTCACGCATGTAAGCATCATGTCCAAGCTGCACAATCGACGGCAGCGGCAACTTTCTTATACTGGTCAACACCTGCATAAGAGCGCGTTCTCGAGGAGTCGCGGAGATGTCTGGTGAAAATGGGTCTTCGATCGGGACGGCTTCCAGGCGCTCCCCATCCCAGATACATACTGCGCCGACTGCAGCGGACTGAATGTTTTTAGCAATGAAATCTTCCTGCGCGATACCCACTTCATCCAACACCCATGTGCACTTCTCACCGAGCTTGAGGAAATCAGTTGAAATCGAGCAATTTTCCCAATTTCTGCGCGTCTGGCTTTCAGGATGAGAGCGATAACTGCACAACACTTCGCTCAAGAAATAAAAGGATCCCTTGTTGAGCAACCTGATCCAATATTCCAGATCACCGATGTGAGCCAAATCCTCGTCAAATCCAGCCCCCTTCAAGGCCGCCCTAAATAAGACTGCAACCGGCTCGCCGATGAAATTGGTAACCGGTGAGAGCGCCTTGCGAATCACGACAGAACCGGGAACCGGACAGTCGGCAGGAACAAACCGCTCTGCCAGTGGGCTTGTAACACATTCTGTGATGTCCGCTCCGTCAGCATTAATCCAGCTTCTCCCTACACTCAAAAGGGAGACCCCTTTGTGAGATTGCAGCACTGCCACCGACTTGGCAAGCATTTCTGGATGCAGCACATCATCCTGAGCGAACGGCTTTATGAAGGTGCCGCTTGCCCGTTTGATGCATCGGTTGTAATTGGCGAACAGTCCACGGGTAGTATCATTGCGCCAAAATCGGATGCGCTTATCCAGCTTCGCAAACTGCTGACAGATCTCCGTCGATGTATCCCCAGAACAGTCGTCGGCTATAAGGAGCTCGAAGTTCGAGTAGCTCTGCGCCAGCACACTTTCAATGCTCTGAGCCAAATACTGCTCCCCGTTGTAAACCGGGAGGCATACCGAGACCAACGGTTCAGACATAGTGTTGCAACCTGTTTTTTTTGAAAGCCCTGTGCCGGTCATGATATCACTCGGTTACAAGGGCTAGCTTAGGGATTAGCAAAGATTCACAGCTGCTTGACTTGTCGACTGCCGCTCCGAATCGCATCTCTTGCGCTTTCGAACTCTAGAACCGCTTGTCGCTCGCGAGATCGCTCTTGTCCAGTTACTTACAAACAGCTAAGGCAGTTTCGGTCAGAGACATCGCCAGATAATCCAGATATTTAGCCGTTCGCACAGCAGCCTGCACCCTGCCGGATGGGCAGCCTGCAGTGAAGCTTATTTAAGCACTTTGGCCGGCTCGTACCATTTCAGCATCGGCAATATATGTTAGGTTTAAGCATTTGATGCTCAATTCACATGACAGACGTACGATTGATCGCCTTTTACCTTCCTCAGTATCATCCGATTCCAGAAAATGATCGGTGGTGGGGAGCTGGCTTCACCGAATGGCGTAACGTAACGCGGGCCAAGCCTGTCTTTCCGGGGCACTACCAACCACGCCTTCCCGGTGAGCTCGGCTTTTATGATTTGCGCCTGGCTGAGACAAGAACTCAGCAGGCGCATCTAGCCAGGTCCTACGGCATCTTCGGCTTCTCCGGATACGGGCGTGACAACGTCGAGTTCCACGTCATCAAGGACCTGGGCGAGCAGATGTCCGACCGCGTCGAACGGCGCATCTCGAAGATCGAACCGATCCGGTCGACCCGTATGGGCCCGGCGATCCGGCACACGAT
>CAZSNX010000689.1:0-2423 GCA_964607945.1 uncultured Candidatus Obscuribacterales bacterium | reverse complement strand
CGCACTTATATTTGACAAAGCTCTGAAGCTCGGTCACGACATCATGAGTGGTGGCAGAATTCCGTACACTCCGTTGACGGTCGGAGTCTTCCCACTTGCCGATCTTTTTTTCCTCAACCAAATGTACGAGCAGTACGGACCAGCTATTTCCGATTACCGGCGCGGAGTCGACCTCAACAAAGATTATCTGGCAGCGCTGGGCAAGCCGGTGACTGGCGATGCTTCTGTTAAAGGGAGTGCATTCAGTCCGTCCATTTTTAGACCGGACGACCTCAAGAAGGCTTCCGAAAAAGTACTCGATGAGTATGCTCAGACTCTTGCAAGTTCGCCGGACAAAGCAAAAGCCGAACAGGTAATGAAGCTGGTCAAGGACACTATTTTTCTCGACAGCAACGACCCCAAGAAGCAGAAGAACACGCAGAAGCTAGTCGACACATTCAACAACAGTGACGTACCGGCTGAGCGGTTGGCTGCGGCGGTTGGATTAATGTCAATGCGAAGCGGAGACCGCAACGATGAGGATTTCGGTCGGGATAGAAAGAAAGTCACTACCGAGGAAATACTCAATTTCCTGCAGCAACAAGCGAAGAGCTCTCCATCCGGTGAGATGAGAATGGTAGCCGGCGACCTCTTATTGCGAACAAGCCAAAGGTCGAACAGCACTCTGGCTGCTCAACAAGCTCAGTTGGTCGAGCTTCAGGTAATGTCCAATAAAGAGCCGGGTAATGCCGTTTTGAGACAACAGATTGAACAAAAATCGCAGGAAATAGAAGCTAGCAAGAAATTTGCCCAAGCCGCGAAATTCAGCTATGCCGACTTTGGGAGACTCTGCCTGGACATCCTGAAGGACGACAAGAGCTCCAAAGACTTGAAGATGCAGGCTCTCGCAAGTGCTAACAGCCCGCGTCTGGGAATGATCATGGAGTATATGCGGCATCATGTTGAGCCATCGGTTAGACGAATTCAAGATCCGGCCGAACGTACCCGTGAGCTCGGTAACTTGCAAGGTCGCGATTCCGCCGCAATTCAACAGGCTCTGCTCGATTTGGCGCGCAATCCTAAGGAAGACAAAGATGTGCGAGCGATGGCTACTCAGATACTGCTGGCCAATGCAGCCTACCGTCATACAGTTAATGGCAAAGCTGTTGAAGCTGGGCGAGAGATCGTCCTTGGTACCACTGGTGGAGTCAGCATTGCCGGCGAAGGAGTTGCTGACAAGCACGCGAAGTTGCGCGTCAAGGAAGACGGCAGCCGGGAGATAAGAGATCTTGGCTCGCCCGCTGGAACCTGGATTGTCAAACCTGATGGTCAAAAAATCAAGGTCACAAATGACTGGACCAAACTAGATGCAGGAGACAAGGTGGTTCTGGGAAATCCGGAAAAAGGTGCGGTGCTCTCCTTCAGCCACGAACGACTCGACCGGCTGGCCGCGGTGCAGAAGCAGTGGGAGGCGACAAGGCAAACTCCGGGTGCTTTCGCAGAACAACTGACGGCAGCGCTACGCGTTGACCTGACTGCCAAGGTTGACACGCTACCACCGGCGGAGCGCAATGAGGCAAGGCTGAAGAAGTATCAGGCAGCTCTCTCTTTGAGCAATCTGGGAGACCTGTCCGGACTGGGCGACAAGGCTTCCCAGCAGCAGGCGGTAAACATTGCATTGGCCGAATGCATCAAAGCCGCCCAGCCGGATCTTGCAGTCGCTGCCTTGGACAAACTCGGAGCCGATGGACTCAAGCAGTTGCAATCAACCGAAGAGGGGCGCAAGCTTGCGACCCAATTGCGCGAAACAGCACTATTTATTCTGCGCGAGAAAACAGAAAACTCCAACATCCAGGCAAAATTGTCGATTGCCAGCAGAATGGAAGAGATACTAGACGGTGCAACACCAAAGGAGAAGCAGGAAGCTATTTCGCGATTGCGAGATTTGGTCGTGAAACAGGAGCTGGACTTCGGCACTTATGCTCAATACCATCCGGAGCTTCGCGTTGAAGCAGTAAAGGCAATCGTCAGCCTGAGCAAACCGGCAGCGGACATCAATACAATCGCGATGCTCAAAGATCTGGTGCGCAACGAAGTGGCACCGGTGCGCCTGGCCGCGCTCGAAGGGTTGGACGCGCTCAAAGCACCGAATCTCAATGCCTTTGCGCTGGAACGGCTGGCATTCGAGAAAGATTCAAAGATCATTTCCAAACTTTATTCTCTGGAGCATGCTGAGCGCAATCCTGACCGAGGAACCAATAAATACAAAGAGGAATATGATCGTGCCAAATTCGAGCTTCTCTCCTCCGCTCGCCGCTCGCTAACAAGCTCCCCTGATTACTTGTACAAGAATTTCCCCAATCTCTGCATGGATAGGTACACAGTAGCGTGGCAAGCGAAATGGGATGCTCAGGTAAGCGAAAGCCAGAAATTGTGGATGAGCG
>CAZSNX010000688.1:0-2441 GCA_964607945.1 uncultured Candidatus Obscuribacterales bacterium | reverse complement strand
TTCTGGAGTATTGCTTTGGAGAGCTAGAAGGTCTGGTTACTCCGACTGAAAGATTCTACGTTCGCAATCATTTTCCGGTTCCTCAGATTGATAGCAAAAGTTGGTTGCTCAAAGTTGACGGCGCTGTTGGCAAGCCACTGGCACTTACATTCGCTCAGATTAAGGCGATGCCGGCTAGAACTTTGACATCGACGATGGAATGCGCCGGCAACAATCGGATTTTTCTTGCGCCACCGGCTCGCGGTGTGCAATGGGAATTAGGCGGCACAAGCACGGCAGTCTGGAAGGGAGTTGCTCTCAAAGACGTGCTCAGCCTGGCAGATTTGCAGTCGGCTGCCAAAGAGATAATCCTGGAGGGTGCCGACTCCGGAGAAGTAAAAGAAGAGCCCAAGCCGAATGGACCGATTCACTATGCACGCAGCTTGCCGATTGCAAAAGCGCTGGACGAAGATGTGCTCCTGGTTTATGAAATGAATGGCGAGCAATTAACACCGGAGCATGGCTTTCCGCTCCGGGCCGTTGTTCCGGGCTGGTACGCGATGGCATCGGTCAAGTGGCTGACGAGAATCATCATAAGCGAACAAGGCTTCGACGGCTACTTCCAAACGACCGACTATGCTTACTGGCAATGGCGAAATGGGCATCCGGTCAGAGTGCCGATTACCACGATGCTTGTGAAAGCTGAGATTGCCTACCCACGCCCTAATCAAACCCTGGAGCGAAACCGCCAAATGACTTTGACCGGCGCAGCTTGGGCCGGCGAGCGATTGGTAGCCAAAGTGGAGGTTTCAGACAATGGCGGAGCATCCTGGTCGCAAGCCAGACTAGTCGGCGAGCCGTTGCGTTACGCCTGGCAGCTATGGGAGCACGAATGGCAGAGCCCGCCCAATCCAGGAAAGATAACCCTGATGGCCCGGGCTACCGATGACGCCGGACAGGCACAACCACTCGCCCACGACCCGGATCGCGACAATTACATGATCAATTTCTGCCTGCCGATTACTGTCGAAGTGAAGTAAAGCCGGTATCACTCCAGCAACCCGGCCAAAGTTGCCGACAGATAACTGGCCATAGTTCCACAGATGAGGGCCTTGACTCCCAACCTGGCAAGGTCTTGCCTCCGGCTGGGAGCGATTTCGCCGATTCCGCCGATTTGGATGGCAATCGAAGAGAAGTTGGCAAATCCGCAGAGCGCAAAAGTCACTATTCGTTCGGCATGCGGGCCGATATGCTCGGTAGTTAGCCCCTTCAGCATCGCCGAAAGATCTGTGTAGGCGACGAACTCGTTTACGACCAGCTTCTCTCCCATCAGCCGTCCAACGACATGTGCATCTACCCAGGGTACGCCCAGCAGCCAAGCCAACGGAGCGAAGATGCACCCAAATAAATCGCGCAAGCGCAGATGCGACAGGTCTAAGCCAAGAGCATCGGTGCGCAAGCCCAATTCAAACAGCTGTTTGCCTACAAAACTGAGGCAGCCGTCGCCAAGTTCGATTAATGCGATAAAGGCTATCAACATAGCCACCACATTCAGTCCGATGCGAAGCCCATCGGAAGCACCATGAGCAGCGGCGTCTATCAGGTTGGCATTGGTTCGTTTCACTTCAATTTGAACTTTGCCTTTAGTCTTCGATTCCTCCGTCTCAGGCCAAACTATCTTTGATATGACCAGAGCACCGGGCGCAGCCATAATGCTGGCCGTCAAGAGATAACTCGCCTTAATGCCCAGCCCGATATAGACAGCCAGCACTCCGCCTGCCACACAAGCCATCGATCCGGACATGGAAGCTAAAAGCTCCGACATAGTCATGGAAGGAACATAAGGACGGATCAACAACTGAGACTCCACCTGTCCGACAAAAATGCTTGCCGCATTGGATAGAGCCTCACTACCGCTTGCCCCCATGATTGCTGCCACCACCTTCGCCACCACCTGCACAACTTTCTGCATGATGCCGAGGAAGTAGGAGATGCTAACCAGACTCGAGACAAAAATGATCGTTGGCACGACCCGAAATGCGAATATGTAGTCTGCACCGGGTCCGAAATGCTTGACCAATTCGTCCGGATTCCGAACCAGCGGGCCGAACACGAAGCCGGCACCGGCATCCGAGAAGTGAAGCAGCGCGGTGATGCCATCACCAATCTGCCGGAACAACTGTTGTCCGAACTCCACCTTGAGGACGAAAAGCGCCATGCATAACTGCAATAAGAGGCCCGAGACCACCAATCGATAATTGATCGCCTTGCGGTTGTTGGACATCAAGAACGCTACGCCCAGAATGGACACAACGCCCAACAGGCCAATCCACTTGGATTCGGCCATCGGAAATTCCCTCCCAGCAGAACCGGTTGTTCCCGGGCAACAAGTTTATAGCTTTGTCGGATTCAGGTCCACGTTAATATAATCCTCGCCCTGCATATCAATCTCTTTGACAAAC
>CAZSNX010000687.1:0-2446 GCA_964607945.1 uncultured Candidatus Obscuribacterales bacterium | reverse complement strand
ATCCTCGTTGCCTTATCGACTGACCTTTTGTTCTTTTTCAGGCATCCTGGTGGGTAGTTATGAAGTTCGACGTAGATTTCAGTCCAAATTCCGTGTCATCGGAGCAGACTGGAACCGCCAAAACTCGCGGTGATTCCAGTAAATCCAGCGACGCGAACTACCGAAAGATTCATCCAGCAACACGACCGGTAGTGTTGTCGTTGCTTGCTCTGATTGTGATAGCAGCCGGTGCATTTGTCGCTATCAAAAACAATCTCTTTCAGAGAGCCGAATCGGTCGCCAGCGAGCCACCACCAGTGGTGACCGTTTCGATCGCGTCAGTCAAGCTTTCGCCGGTCAATCACAACCTGGAAGTTACAGGATCGGTCTCTGCATGGGACCCACTTTCAATTGGCTCTGAGGTAAATGGGCTCAAGATAGAGACCATCTCGGTCGAGGAAGGTCAGCGGGTTAAGAAAGGTCAAGTACTGGCCACCTTGAACTCAGCCGTGCTTCGCGCCCAGCTCGAGCAGGCACGGGCTCGTTTGGCCTCCAGCCAGAATAATCTCAAAAAGGCAATTCAGCCAAACCGTTTCGAAGACATTCAAGCATTGAAAGCAGCGCTGTCTCAGGCGAAAGCAAACATCGCTCAACAGGACGCCATGCTAGCCCAAGCCGAAGCCAATCTAGCCAATGCCCAGCGCAATGAAAGTCGTTTTGCCGGTCTAGTTTCTCAGGGCGCGGTCAGCCAAGCGGACTACGACACACGTCAGACAACGGCCAAAACGGCTGAGGCAGAAGTAAATCACATGAAGGAATCGGTTCGAGCCGCGCATTTCTTTTGGCGGCAGGCACAAGAGAAACTATCGATGGCCGAGCGCGGTGGGCGCGCGGAGGACATCGATATCTCAAAGGCTGCCGTCGCCGAAAATCTAGCTACCGTCAAACAGTTGCAGGCGCAAGTAGAACAGACAATTATCCGAGCTCCCACCGATGCGCTTGTAATCAAAAGAGACGGACATATCGGTGACATCACATCTTCGGGGCAACCATTATTTACCTTGATGCGAAACAACCGGCTCGAACTGCGAGCGCAAGTGCCGGAGGCAGATCTCGTCCGATTGAGCGCCGGACAGAAAGTTAAGTTGGCGACCTATGCCGATGCTGCGCTTGAGATCACCGGCACTCTGCGCGAGATAAGCCCGATGGTAAATGCGGAAAGCAGACTCGGTACCGTACGGATTGATGTTCCGTCAGATTCGAAAGTAAGACCGGGAATGTTCTTGCGAGGCATGGTGGACCTTGGGAAGCACCCAGCTATCACGGTCCCTTCGACTGCCGTGTTCAACCGAGACGGGCAAACATTTGTTTTTACGATATCAGGGAAACAAGCAAAGCGACGCGCGGTTCAGACCGGCACTTACACTTCCGACGCAGTTGAGATTACCTCCGGTCTCAAGCCGGACGATGTCGTAATTACAAACGGCGGTGGCTTCTTGAAGGACGGCGACTACGTTCGCGTCAGTCATTAGGTGTTGAGATGCAAGAACAAGAACAACATGGACGCTGGAACATTTCAGCTTGGTCCATCCGCAATCCGATTCCAACCATAGTCTTGTTTCTCGTCCTAAACGTGATGGGTATCATCTCGTTTGTTAAGCTCGGCATCGACGAGAATCCTAATATCGATGTTCCGGTCGTCTCCGTGACAGTGACCCAAGTTGGTGCCGCTCCGGCTGAGCTTGAGACCGAAGTCACCAGAAAAATAGAAGATGCTATTGCTTCGATTGGAAACATCAAACACATTACTTCTGCTGTAAATGAAGGAAGCTCTGCAACCGAAATTGAATTCGTACTCGGAACCAATACAGATAGAGCCGTCAATGACGTACGAAATGCCATATCAAAGATCCGTCAGAAGCTACCGCAAGGAATTGAAGAACCGGTCATCGAACGGCTGGATTTTGTCGGCGGCCCGTTTGTCACATTTACCATTTCCTCCGACTCCTTGACCGAAGCCGAACTAAGTTGGCTTATAGACAACGAGATATCGCGCTCGCTTCTATCTGTAACCGGAGTTGGCCAAGTACTCAGAGCAGGCGGGGTAGACCGCGAAGTGCGAGTCAATTTGAACCCAACAGCGCTTGAAGCAATGGGTATTACCGCCGATATGGTTAACTCGCAGATAAGAGCGCTCAATATCAACCTCCCTGGCGGAAGAATGGAAGTAGGTACCGGCGAAGAGTCGGTACGAACTTTAGGAAGCGCATTAACAGTGGCAGATCTCGCTGCTACTCGCATTTACCTTCCCAACGGTAACTACGCCAGACTCGATACCCTCGGCAAGATTACCGACGGCACTTCCGACCAGAGGCAAATGGCAACTGTGGATGCGAAGCCAGTTGTTTCATTCTCTGTAGTCCGAAGCACGGGAAGCAATCTTGCCGACGTCGAAAAGGCTGTAGAC
>CAZSNX010000686.1:0-2450 GCA_964607945.1 uncultured Candidatus Obscuribacterales bacterium | reverse complement strand
AAGAACTACTCCGTCAAGAACATAGTTCACCATGTTATGCTCGCCCCGAGTAATTATGTTGCCATATCCATCATTGAGAATTCCTGGCGTACTGGTAAGCAAGTCCTTCACATCATTGCCGGACTTATAGTTATTTAGCAGAGTTCGGTCGAGTGAAGTGTCAGTGGCAAGCCTTTCCGGATTCACCAACTTACGCTTGCTGCTAACTTTCAAGGACTCGACCGGTTCTGTCTCTTCCATGACTGCCGAGACAACTTTCTTCTGCCCGCCGGCAAGACTAAATTTGTACACTTTCGTATGGTGCTTATCGCTATAAATCTTGAGGGTCCAATCTCCAGGCTCCAGATTCTTCAGGACAAATAATCCATCCTTGCCGGTTTCCATCTCTTGTCGCTTGTGCGAGACACCAACCTTGCTGATTAGAATCTCCGCCTGCTCGATCGGTTCATTAGTAAGCGAATCAACCACCTTGCCAGACACAGATGCGAGCCCAGCGGTCTCTTTCGCAGCCGGTGATTGAATTGACGAAGCAGCAGTTTGTGCCCAGGCGCTGCCTGTCGACAACAGGCCCAGCCAAAACGCGAGCGCCAACAAGAGATTGATTGAGTAGTAAAAAATGGTCACCGGATACCGGTATCCTTCCGAAGGCACCTTGACGTCCGCATGCGAAATGAGTGGAAAGCCTTACGTGCTATGAAAATTGTCGAATCACAACAGTCAAAAGTAAATGGAAATGGTTTTCATTTCCCCGGCTCTCTCGCCAGAAGATTCCAAGCGCCACGAACTGTTATGACACTTAGCACTTAGCTTCCAGAACTCAGAATGAGCCCTAATCTATTTCAAACTCAATCTTTATCTTCTTGGTTGATTCGACCGGTTCGCCATTGAGGGTGGCCGGCCGAAATTTCCACTGCTTGAGAGTCTTGAGCGCAATCTCGTCAAGCTGCTCATTACCGGACGAACTCAAGATCTGGACAGAAGTTTTACCTGCCGGTGAAATCAAAAATTTCGCGATGCAACAAGATTTGAAGCAATTTTCGTGCAATTCAGGCGGAATCTCCGGATGAGGAGAATTGAGAACCTGAGCCGGGCAGAAGCTGTTTTCATGCTCAGTTCCCAGGTTAAATTCCTTGGGCGCGCTAAGAGCCGGGGAGGCAACAAACGCAATGCACAAGGCAGCTTTCACCACAAAGCTAGTGGCGCGGCTGGCACGCGAAATCCAAATGAAAACCATTTCCATAATTTAAATAATTGCAGCTGCTACCCGGAATGTCAAGTCAAGGGTTTTGCTGTGTTGGCTAGCAAGCTCCATTGCCATCGAGAAATCGGACGCCGAAAGCGCTTTTAGTTCTCCGCATACTGTGTGCTTAAAATCCGCAATATGGACAGCGAAACTGGCTGTACTTTTCCCGCCCGCAATTCACGCAGTACGTTGTCTCATTGGCGCTAGGTTTAGGTAAATTGTTCAAGTTATGTTCCGGATGAGTGCTCTTGAACTTACTTATCTCGACACCTCGCCTTTGCAATATCTTCTGACAAATACTTCGCTGCTGTTCAGCATTGGCACGCACCGAATCATTGCCGGGCAGCGAAAGTGCAGAATTGAACTCCTGCACCGCAGATTTCAGCTCTCCGGGATATTGGTCGTTTCTCAGCGCCGACATCGTTTGAAACATGATCCCCTTCTGGTAATGCCTAAGAGGGCTTTGCGGCTCCCAAGCAGCAACCGTATTCAATAACGGTTGAACGGCATAGGACATTCTCGTCGCACCGGGAACATCACCGCGAGATTTGGCCTCACGCATTTTGGAGAAGATATCATCAATCGTCTTTGAGGCAATCACCGAATAGCTGGTCTCGGGCATCGCAGAAGGATTGGACTTCAACATGGTGCAGGCTTCAGTTACTAGACTTACGCCCATAAAATAGTTCTGCTGATTGAAATAGTTTGATGCTTCGCTCAAGCGCTGTTGGATTTGCGCACGCTGCGCATGCGCCGGAAGAATAAATATGGAAAGGCCTACAACGATAAGAATCAAAAGACGAATCATGCCCGCGCCCTCTAGCCACTTTCCATTCCTACCTATGCCCACTTCCAACTCTGCCTAACAAAGTAATCAGCAGTCAGCCTCTCAAGGCAAAATTGATGCTTCAATCGTTATCCGAACACCTGCAGATATATGGTGTTACTGGCAGTATCATAATGTCTCGACCTACAACGCTCGACCTATTTTGTTCGGGGAAATGCAGAATAAGCTTTGCACAATAAATGCAATTCTAACGCTCAAAAATATTTCCTCTCGAGAGCAGAACCTTCGAAGCAGTTGACGAGTCTTTACCAGCAGCAGAACCGCAAGGTTCCACCAGACAAAGCGAAAGCCAAGTAAGGTGCTTATAGAACCCCTACAATAGCCGCAAGGCAATCGTAGGTTTTTTTTCTTTCCAGCATT
>CAZSNX010000685.1:0-2450 GCA_964607945.1 uncultured Candidatus Obscuribacterales bacterium | reverse complement strand
CTCAAAGACATTGCAGTCTCATAAGATATCCTACTTGAAAGCCAGGGAATATAGTTGCTGAACTCGGTCACAACAGGATTTGAAGCCAGCTTCCAATGCCACTTTGATTGAGCTTCTGAAGAACTCCGAGCATTCCTCGGAGCCGGCGCGGCAAGCAACTGTGGGTCGCAATGCGATTTGAACTAAAGCTATTTCACAAAGGTTTGGTGCTTGTCGCTGTTCCGTTGATTTTCGAATTGCTATTCGTGGCCGTTTTGTCCAAGCTGCTGATAGACGCAGAGTCGGTCGCAGCTCGCGAAGCTAGAGCTAAAGCCATAGTCTACAAGGCTGAACGACTCGACCAACTCGTATATCAAGCCACAGCCACTCTCGTTCAATATGGAGCGACATCCGACCCATCGACGGGCAACAAGTATTCGCTGATAGAAGAGCAGATTCCGAAAGAGAAAGCAGATCTTGAAAAAGCTGTCGCAGACGATCCGGTGCACAAACCGCTGGTTGTGAAAGTAGTGCCCTTGATAGATCGCGCCATGGTGCTTATGAAGGAGGCCAAACGGACTCTCGACGAAAGCGAAGGCAAGATGAGTATTCAATACATGCAAGAACTGAGAGGGGAGATTCAATCAGTTCTTGCAGGACTCTATCCAAAACTGAATGAAGTAGCCGAGGCGGAACGACAGATCGTGCAGTCAACGCCGGAGCAGATGCTCAAATTCAACAGAACGATTCACAGCTTTATTTTCGTTGCGGTAGTGCTAAATATTGCGTTGGCACTGGGCTTAGCTTTCTACTTCCATCGAGGAACTGTACGACGACTGGCAGTAATGGTCGAAAATGCCCGCAGAATCGTCGTCAAAGAAAAACTGCAAGAAAAGCTCATCGGCAACGATGAGATCGCTCATGTAGACCATGTTTTCCACAATATGGCTGACGCACTCGCTGCGGCAGCGCGAAAAGAGCAAGAAGCGCTGGAGATAATCAAATCCAGCGAGGCTCGCATTCGCTCAATGGTAAACAACATGCCGGTCGGACTGGTTGTTACCGACGAGCGCGGAACGATTGATTTCCTAAATGCCCGCCTGGAGAAACTACTCGGCTTTAAACAAGCGGACTTAGCCGGCAAACATCTAACCACATTCTTTCCAAGCACTGCGGAGAAAAATCCTGCCTCATTCTTAGACAGCTTAAGAAAAAGCGCCGCTGGACGATTGGTGGAACTGGAAGTAGGCAGCAGCACAGGAACAATGGTTCCGGTTGAAATTTCCCTGAGCGAATTGCCGTTAAACAATCAAAACTTCTTACTGTTCAGCTTTACTGATATAACCGAACGGCGCCAAATCGAACGCTTGAAACGAGACTTGATCGCCATGGTAAGCCACGATTTGAGAACACCGCTCATGTCGATGTTAATCAGCCTCGCAATGATCACAGAAGGTCGCGCCGGACCTATTTCTGATCGTGCTAAGGAGCTATTGCAAAGCTGCGAAACCGGAGTCGAGCGCCTGATCGCTCTAGTAAAGAGCCTCCTGGATGCCGAGAAAATCAAGTCAGGCAAAATGAACCTGGATCGCCGCCAGCTTCCACTATCAGTCATTGTGGACAGTGCAGTCGATGCAGTTGCCGCCTTCGCTAGCCAGCACGAGGTCAACATAGAACTTCAAACTAAGGATATGGAGATAACTGCCGATGGAGAAAGGATAGTCCAAGTGGTAATAAACCTGCTTTCCAACGCCGTGAAATTCTCACCCACAGGCGGCTCAGTCAAGATTGCCAATGTCGACACTGCCCAGTATGTCGAGATAAGGGTGATCGATCAGGGACGCGGCGTACCGGCGGACTACAAAGACATAATTTTCGAACGCTTTCAACAAGTTTCAACCACCGATGCTACCGAAAAAGGAGGCACCGGATTGGGTCTTCCTATATGCAAGGCGATTATCGAGGAACATGGCGGCACTATCGGCGTTGAAAGCGAAGAGGGCAAGGGGAGCACCTTCTGGTTTCGCCTGCCCAAAGCCACCTAATCTAACGGCAAAGGCCTCACAACCGTCCATTCTACGAATTTGCCACAAATCTGTATGTAAGCGGTAATTCTTCCCTCGTAAGATTTTGACAGGCGAGTGAGAAAGCGTTCGAAGTTGGAATACTACTTTCAGCGAACCGAATCACCGTTGTTCATTCAACTAAGCCAAGGGCCGGAGGATTTCAAAATGAGATCGAGCAATCGAAAGGGATATCGTTTAGCGAACAGCAGGCGGTCCGCGTCGGGGCAGGCGATTGTAGAAGGAGTGGTGTCCACTTATGTCTTAGTAATGGTCGGAGTTTGCCTCATTCTGCTAATGCTGGGAATCGGCCGATTCGTGATCAATCAAGAAAAGCTCAATTCGGTAGCCACCCAAGTAGCCCGACAGTACATGAGTCAGAAAAATTGGCTTGGAATGAAACTACCG
>CAZSNX010000684.1:0-2465 GCA_964607945.1 uncultured Candidatus Obscuribacterales bacterium | reverse complement strand
GTTAGGAAGTTTGGAATCGATCATCTAAATCCGCTCCATAATATTGCAAGCGTCCATGCTTAGCTATCAGTTTACCAGCCTTGAAAAATCGCCCGGCAGCAAGAATTGACGGATGTTGTGAAGCTTTGTAAGTGATTCGGTTGCCGGTTTGGGGCCGCGGGTATAATACCGACTGACTTTTGAGATTCATGGACAGAGATTTACTTGGCTGCTTCCATAGCTAATTTAAGCGAGAAGTTCAAACTCTGGTTCCTGGAAGTGGCCAAAGAAACCAAGCAAAGTGCACCAAACCGCCACCAAGACAGCTGGTGGAAAGTGATGTGCTTGACCGGTGTAGATTACTTTTCGACGCTCGGTTATGCACCGGGCATTTCCTTTCTTGCGGCCGGACTACTTTCACCGCTGGCCACGGTTTTTCTAGTTTTATTGACACTGTTTGGCGCGCTGCCAATTTATTCGAAAGTGGCCCATGAAAGTCCGCACGGGCAGGGCAGTATTGCGATGCTGGAGAAACTCCTGCCTGGCTGGATCGGCAAAACATTCGTATTATGCTTGCTTGGTTTCGCCGGCACCGATTTCATAATTACGATCACACTGTCAGCTGCTGATGCAGCAAATCACCTGGCCCAGAATCCTCTGGCGCCGCTCTGGTTGCAAAACAAGCTGTTTCTTACATTCGGCTTGATTGCCCTGCTCGGCACAATTTTCTTGGTCGGCTTTCGAGAAGCAATTGGAATTTCGGTCTTCCTGGTGACACTATATCTGCTTCTCAATCTCGTTGTTGTCGGCTCCAGCTTTCAGCACATAATCGAGCATCCCGCGGTAATCGGCAATTGGCAGTCAAGCCTGACTGCCCAGTTTCATTCGGTCTGGTCGATGATTGGTTTGTCCGTCTTGTTCTTTCCAAAACTAGCGCTGGGTATGTCCGGCTTCGAAACCGGAGTTGCTGTTATGCCGCTGGTGAAGGGATACCAAAACGACGAAGCGGAAGAGCCGGCCGGACGTATTCGCAATACACGCTGGTTATTGCTTACTGCCGCCGCAATCATGAGTGTCTTCTTGCTGAGCTCGGCCTTCATCACGACGGTGCTCATTCCCGCCGATGAATTCCAATCGAACGGGCAGGCCAACGGTCGAGCTTTGGCATTTCTGGCGCATCGATATCTCGGGTCCGCCTTCGGAACATTCTACGATTTGAGTACCATTGCGATTCTCTGGTTTGCCGGCGCATCGGCAATGGCCGGTCTGCTCACGCTAGTGCCGCGCTACCTGCCTCGCTATGGCATGGCTCCGGATTGGTCCAAAGCGATGCGCCCGCTGACTCTCTTCTTTACGCTGGTGGCGTTCGTCATTACCTGGTTGTTCAATGCTGACGTCGATGCGCAAGGCGGCGCATACGCCACCGGAGTACTTGTGGTCATGACGTCTGCCGCCGTCGCCGTAACGTTATCAGCCTGGAAGAAAGCAGCGCTTCAGAAATTCTACTTCCTGGCCATCGCCGCAGTGTTCGTCTACACAACCGTCATCAATAGCATCGAGCGTCCCGATGGTATCAAAATCGCCAGCTTCTTCATTTTGACAATTCTAGTCGGCTCGTTTGTATCGCGAGCGCTGAGGTCCACCGAATTGCGAGTTCAGCGCATTACCCTCGATGAGAATGCACTGCGCTTGTTGACCGAGTGCGCCGACGGCGGAATAAAGATAGTCGCTCATCGCCCTGGTTCCACAGATTATGCACGCAAATTACAAGAGGCCAGAGAGATACACAATCTGAAAGACGAGCAGCTTTTGTTTCTCGAGGTACATCGCAGCGATGCCTCCGAGTTCTCGGAAGCGCTTTTGGAATTGAAAGGATACGAACACGAGGGCTTTCGCATTTTGCGTTGTGAAAGTCCCGCCATTCCTAATGCTTTGGCTGCACTGATGCTGTACATTCGCGATCGATTTCAGACCATCCCGCATCTATATCTGGGGTGGACAGAGGGCAATCCTATCCTTTACATCCTCAAATACCTCATTTTCGGAGAAGGCGAAACCGCTCCGGTTGCCCGAGAAATTCTCAGAGAGGCGGAGCCTGACGTTAAAAGGCGCCCGCGCGTGCATGTTGGCTGATTGAAACCGGCGAGCAACAAAAATGAACGGATCTTGAAAGTTGCTTCGCTGACCTTAAAATCAGGGAACATAAGATAGAACCCGGCATCTTGAAGCCTGGAGGTTTCCGAATATGATGAATACGCTTCGAACGATCGTCTTAATGGGTATCCTGACCGCCCTAATTGTTGCGGTCGGTGGTTTGATCGGCGGCAAGAGCGGCATGATGCTGGCGTTCGGCTTTGCTGTTGTAACCAACCTGGCAAACTACTGGTTCTCGGACAAGATAGCACTGGCAATGGCCGGAGCAAGGCCGATTTCGCAGGAGGAAGCGCCGGAACTATATGAAATTGTCGAGCGCATCTCCAAACGTG
>CAZSNX010000683.1:0-2466 GCA_964607945.1 uncultured Candidatus Obscuribacterales bacterium | reverse complement strand
GTTTACGATCAGATCGATCTGGCTGTCTTGAGTCGCTACTTCGGCCAGGCGGTCTGTGCCGGAAAGATGCTCCTTGCTGGTTAGCACACAGTTGCCGCCGAATGCTTCCACCGTGTCAAAAATGCGCTTATCGTCAGTAGCAACAAGAACCCGACTGACCAGTGTGGACATCTCAGACTGGCGATAGACTCGCTCAATCATAGTAATGCCGCTTATTTTGACCAGCGGCTTGCCGGGGAAACGAGTCGAAGCATAGCGGGCCGGAATGATGGCGACGATATTGGGTTTTTCTGACACGGGAGATCCTCAAACAATTACAGAGACTGAAGATTGCCAGTTTTCCTTAAGCCCAGCGACTGCGCATGAATTAAAATTAAGAAAAGAGGTGTCGAATTTCCGGTGGCGTGCCCCGGTCTTTGTCAAGTGATTAGAGATGCCTCAAATTAAGCCTTGCGCCTGGAAACCAAGAGCCATAAAATCAAAAATGGAGGAGATAGCGCTCCGCGTAAAATATCAGCCCGAAGTGTAGGACATTGTATTCAGCAATGATATGTAGACGTAAACGTCAGGGATTGAGGACTATCGTTTGAATTGCCAATGTTGTTCCGGTAAGAAGCGGTTGAATCATCAGCTCGTGCAAAAGCTGGTATCGGTTGAGCAGGATCTTGTCGATGTTGCAAAAAGGATTTTGCGCTCGGCCGGCGATCCGGTGTCTGCCGTTGTGCGTTTCTTGCATGAACGCCCTGAGAACACTTCCCTGCCCGGTTATGTCGTAGACAGACTTCTGGTTGAAGCTTTTGGCGATAAGGAAGAGATTCCAGGGTTGATCTCGGTATTGGCCGGACATATGAAAGAGACCATTCGTCAGTCCAACGTGATTAATATCATTAACGAACATGCGGCCGTCGAGCGCTGGGGAAATTACATTATTAAAGCGAAAGAGCTGATCAAGTTCGAGATTGGTCGCGAAAAAGGAAAGCTCGTCCTCAAAGATATCGTTGGACTGAAGGCTGTTGAAAACGGAATTGAATTGGGACTGGAGAGAATCTTGATAGATCCGCCCAAGTTGCAAGTGACTGTTCGGTTGGGAATCTTTCCGGTTCAACGAACTGTTGATATCGTTTGATCCATTCGACAATACGGCGAAGCCTGTGCGGTGCTATTCTGTAGAGGCAACTTTGGCTGGTTCTCAGGGTCGTGGGAGAGGCCTCGATGATCTACGTCGTGATCGCCCTTACCGTAATTAGTTTGGCGCTCTGGTTCGTGGTGAACTACAAGAATTTTGCCGAACTGCGCGCCAGCATAGTTGCTGCAGCAGGCAAGGTGAAAGAGCATCTCAAGCGACGCCATGAAGCTGTCGGCAAATTTACAAGCACACTTACTGCTGAGCTTGGCAAACAACCCGAACTTTCTGCAAAGCTGAAGGAAGCACTCGACAAGGCCGCCGAGTCCGCAGAACAGCCGCTCCATTTGCGCCAGGAGACTGAAAACGAGTTGGGTGATTGTCTGGGAAGATTGCTTCAGGCTCTTCAGGAGGACGAACAGCTGTACAACAGTGACAGCTATGGTGCCGAGCGGGACAGCGTGCTTGATGTCGAAGACAGACTTACCATTTCGGTTCAAGAGCACAATGACCTAGCAGTGCGTTTTAATTACCAGCGCACGGTGTTTCCAGTGAGTGTCGTGGCTAAGCAACTGGCCAGCGAATCTGTTGCGGAATTCGAGTTCAAGGATGTTTTTAGCCGTTATCCGCTCAAGATCAAAATCAAACTGCCAACCCCGAGAAAGTCGTTCATATCCAGCGGGATTTTGGAACCGGAAACCGAAGAGAAGAGCTCCCAGTAGATAATTAGGAATTTCATGATGGACCAACGCAGACCGAAGGTATTTGCGCATCGCGGCGGCAGCGATTGGGCTCCGGAAAACACCATGGCTGCCTTTCGAAAGAGTCTGGAGTTTGGCGTTGACGGCATTGAAATCGATGTGCAGCGTTGCAGCACCGGAGAGCTGGTCGTATTTCACGATCCCGATGTCGGTCGCACCACTAATGGTGTCGGTCTGATCAAAGACATTAGCTATCCCGAGCTAAAACGCCTAAGCGCTGGATTGTGGTTCGATGAGGAATTTCGGCAAGAAAGCGTGCCCTTGCTATCATCCGTACTCGATCTGCTCGATGGCAAGGTAGTCTTGAACATTGAAGTTAAGAATACTCCGATCGACTATCCGGGCATAGAAAACGATCTGCTCGATCTGATCGAAGATTATCCGCACCGTGACAAGTTGATTATTAGCTCCTTCGATCATCAGGTAATTTTGAGAATTCACCAGATGGCTCCCGATCTCAAGCTGGCGTTGCTTGCCGATGCCGTATTCGTTGATATCGGCGATTATGCAAAGAAAATCGGGGCGACCGTTTGGCATCCATGCGTTGATTCCTTGCATGCCGATGCGGTGTCCGAAGCGCAG
>CAZSNX010000682.1:0-2467 GCA_964607945.1 uncultured Candidatus Obscuribacterales bacterium | reverse complement strand
GTTGCTGCTGGTGCAATGAAGGAAACGCTCTCTTTTCCGTCAAGCCACTCCTTGGACTTAGCGTTGTCCCGTTCCTGTCATAAGTAAGCCTGGTACGCTAATCTGTCCCCAAAGGTCTCTGGGTGAACGTCCCGCGAGGTTGACCGGCGGGCTCAAATAAATTGCTACCTTTATGCGATTGTCGCCAAGCGAATTTTGCCAACTGCGGAATCCGTATCTCTGCCCGCTTACTGCCAGTGCTGTACCCGCACCGAATGAATGCCCGGCAAGACATTTTGCCCTTTCATGATTGCCATGGACGTTTCTACAGTTTGGCAACTAGACTGTTAAGGGCAGAACAATGTTGCGATTGTAGAATGTACTTAGATCTCATTCCGAATGCACAAGATGTGGCGTATGGACGATGTCATTGCATACTATGACAGGGCCGATGATCTGGTGAAGGAGGGAAAGACCGACGAAGCTATTGCCTGTTATAAGGCAGGGCTTGCTCATCTGCAGCAGTCGAAAGCTTCAGACGCACCGTCTTGCATAACTTACTTTGCCACTAAGTTGGCAAAGCCATGCCGGAAGCTTGGGAGATATTCTGAGTCCCGCACCTATTGCTCTGAGCTTTTGCTCCAATTGCCGCTGTGCTTCAGCACTTTCGTTTCTATTGGTTAATTTCAGCTTGTCTGCAATCTTGTCGTCCACGAGCACTACAGATGCTTTGATGATCTGCCCGAACCGCTTGTTTTGAACTGCCGCCACCGCCACTTCCTTCACGTCGTGACAGTTTCGTAGAGCCTCTTCGACTTCGCCGGCTTGAACGACGACTCCGCCGACGATGACTACGTCGCCTTTGCGTCCGACAATAAACAAGTTGTCGTCCTTGTAGCGGCCGATGTCGCCGGTGTAGTAATACCAGTTGCGCATAACCTTCTTGCTTTCCTTCTCGCTGTTGAGATATCCTTCCAGCAACATCGAACTGGTTATTCGCACTTCGCCACTCGTACCTTCGGGTAATACTTCGTCCCGGTCATTCACGATGTCGATGTTGACGTTGCCGACTGATTTTCCAACCGACAGCGTCGGACCGTCTCTGTTCAGCGCCACGATTTTACTTTCGGTTGAACCATATCCGTTGTTCAATTGCTTGCCGAATGTCTTTTCGAACGTGTCTGCAAGCGATACCGCAAGTGGTGCACCGCCGCACAGCAGTAATCTTGCATCGCTCAGGTCGATGTAACCATCAGGCGCGGACATCAGCGCGCCATATATGCCCATGAACCTTTCTTTCTTTCTTTCTTTCTCCAGCACCCGCTCCCGGCTCATGATCCTCGTCTGGCAACTCAACTATATGTGTGGTGGCAAAGAACGTATTTCCGTAACTTCTTCTCGCGCATTATTAGAGTTGCTAAGACCACTGGTGATAATAGCCAACACGCTGAGCAATAGTTAATGTTGTCTATGCAACTTAAAGGGTAACGCTCTGCTCGAAGCCCTTGTGAAACCTATAATCTAGCTGTTTAATAATTGAGTGCTGGTTTACAAGGGGTGCGACCCGACTTTGGGTTGTACAGGTTGTCGTCTACTTTTACAGGAATCTGAAGTGCCGAATCTCACTCGTTCGCTCCTGACGTCATTTTTGGCGATTCTCATACTGGCGTTACCCGCATTAGCGCAAACAGCATCTGTTACACCTGACGGCTCGCAGGCTAATTCTGCGCAGGGTACATCTACGAACGGATTGGCGCTGGATCTCTCATCTACTGTTTCCAGTTTGACGGCCGGGCGTCTTACCGACAATGGTCCAGTGACGATCACTGTCGGAGGTCTTACCAGGTCAATCACTGCTGGAAGCTTCCTCACACCAGCTGAGCGGTTGGCAGTCTATCAAGTCGTCTCAACGGGACAGCAATCTATCCAGATCGGTACAGCCGGCAATGCAATTGGTGGCAGCCTCAACATCGGCAGCCACTTTGGACAATACGTCAGCAGTCTGATCATTCCCACCGGGGTGTCAGCGCTTCACGATGCAGCGATTGCGCCCAGCGTGAATCTGACCGGAGCAATGGTCAACAACGGCGCATACCAGGTATCGACTTCTCAGGCTGTTAATAACACTGCGTCGATTCTTGCCAGTTCAATCGTTAACAACGGACTTCTTACTTCGGTAGTTCAAAACAGCATTGCTGCTGTCAATTTGAATCTGACTGCCCTCAATAATATCGTTAATACAGGCACTATCAGCGCATCGGGTGACCTGAACATGATTGCCGGTACCAGCATCACAAACTCAGCGCTGGCGTCGATGACTGGACAGAATATCAACTTAACTGCTGCTGGGCAGCTCGCCAACATGGGCAACATTTCTGCAATCAACAACCTTTCCATGCAAGCTGCAAGCATCGTCAATAGCGGAGCTCTCGCTGCTCAGACCGGCAACTTGAACGCGATAACCTCAAATCTGGTCAACACATCGTTG
>CAZSNX010000681.1:0-2485 GCA_964607945.1 uncultured Candidatus Obscuribacterales bacterium | reverse complement strand
TTCTCTTTGTCTGCTTCCTTGCTTTCCTTCTTCGCCTCGTCTACCTGCTTGCCTGACTCTGGAGGTTTCTCATCCTTCTTCTCTTTGTCTGCTTCCTTGCTTTCCTTCTTCGCCTCGTCTGGCTGCTTGCCTGGCTCTGGATTTGCTGATTCCAATTTCTCTGCACTCACGGGTGATTCAGCTGGTTTAGAAGGTTGTCCGGCTGGTTCAGCAGGTTTGCCTTCTCTGCGTTCGACTGTTTGACCAGCCTTCCATTCACCTTGGTCATTTCTTTGATACTTTTTGTCACCAGAGAAGAATGTTTGATTGCCGTTGCCGTCCAGAACTTTATAGCCTTGAACTTTTTGGCCATCAATCGTTTCAGTGGAGGCTTTACCCGAGCTTCCCACGCCCCGCATGTAGTTGATTTCAGAGTTCTTCGCTGCAGCCGTGTTATTTACGGCTCCATTTTCAGGCTGATGGTACAGATCTGACCGCTGAGAAAGATTTGCCTGACCACTATCGGAGGAATTTCCTCGTAGTTCGGGCCTTTCTACCTTGCCTTCGCTATTCCTGTTCTGGCTCAGAAGTGCAAGTACATCCAGCGCACCACTACCTGTGCCGGCACTTTGTTCGGCAGCGACTGGCTCTCTTTGGGCAGCTCGTCCACCAGCTATCTCGCCCATTCTTGCTCGACTCCAATCAGCCGAAGCAGACATTATTCAATTGTGAAAGCCTACCTGCAACTAAAGATCCGTCGTTGCCCAGCCCGGGCAAGTATCCGCAATATATTGCCGCTCGACCTTAGTAAGTATTACGGGGGGGGAGGGTCATCCTCATCCAACGGCATCAGCCCTGAGTCGCCTTTTGAGTTACTGAGATGGTACTTATCATTTCTTCACTTGTCAATATACTTCTTAATAAAATCTCTCGCGGGACCAACGATCAATCAAGTCCACTTTCTATGCGCCAATTCTTTGAAGGAACATAGAACAATACTGATTCCAATTGTTGGCTATATCGTTCTCCGCCAGTTCACGCACCGCGCTCAATGGCAAATCGATGTTCAGTGTCTGCCGGTAGCCGTCCGGACGAAACTCATGCCTAATTGCTTTATCATCAAGGATTTGGTAACAGACAATCGGGAACCAACGATTTGCGTATTCGACCTCAAGCCGGAAATCGGTACATCCGGCTCCGAGCATTGCTCTAACAAACCGGCAATGATCAGCTAAGCCCAAGACAATGTTTCCGTTAGTTGATGCATCGCCAAGCCGTGGCAGAAGGAAGTTTCGATCCGCTTCAATAACCTGACGCCGTTTTTTCTCATCTGTTAATAAGGGTGAATTTTGAGTTGCCGTAATGCTCTGCGATCGTGCTACCGCAATCGGTATCACCGGTTGAACACCAAGCTTGTGCTTGAAGTCATTGATCTCTTCGGCGGTTGGCAACTCCAGCCTCAGACCGCGAGCGAGTCTGGCGGCAGGAACTCCCTGCGCATCAATGGCCGTCGACAACTTATTCAGTTGCGCCAAGAGTCTCCATAGCGACACATCCTTCAATGACGGATGTGACATTGCCACTGACTTGAGGGTGTCACCGAGCCGGACGACGTAGCAATCCCTTTCAGGATAGGTTTTGTCTTGAGCTGCTGTCTCGAATGCATTCGCTAGATTTACGAGAAAGTCATCCGTCAGATCTAAATCTCCACTCTTCTCATTCAGTGATTCATTATTTGTGCGACTTGTTTCGGCAAGATCGGTTGGCGACTCAGACACATCTGCAATCGACATCGTATTGGCGAGTTGCTCGACATCGAAGCGCTCCGGTTGCTTTGTCACTGTACTTGATCTATCTTCACCATTCCAGTTACCGAACTTATTCTGCAGCTCTTGGTCAGGAGAGCAAGCCTCGGTGGCGTACTCAAAATTGACGAAACTCCCGTCAACAGTCATCGCTCTATATTCCTTGATCTCCTTTGCTGTCGGCAGGTAAATAATTAGTTTCGGTCGGAGATCTATGACTTTCCTTCCGCCTTGAACTTTTGCCGGAATGGTCTTCTTGTTTATCTCATAGACTAGTTGCGCCAACTTTTTATCACGCAATTGTTTCTCGGCGATCGACTCAAGCGTATCGCCCTTCTTCACCATGTATTTTTGGCGGCGATCGGGCTCCTTTCGGCTCTCCTCTTCATCCTTGTTTGCTACAGACTCACCGGTCAAGATAGATTCAGGGTTAATCGCAAATCCTGTAATCACTGGAACATCGATAATAGCCACTGATTGTTCGTCTTTCTTCTTGCCGGCAGGAGCTTCCTCAGATTCAGGTTCCGCATCAAGACCATTATCAACTTTCCCGATTGCTTCCGGGCGTCGTCCCGGATCGGAGTCAATCTCCTTCTGTCCCACAATGTTAGAGTGGTTGCCTTGAAGTCCGGCAAGACCGTCGACCGGTTTGACACCACTTCCGGTGGCATTAGCCGCAACGGTCTTTGCATCGCCGGCAA
>CAZSNX010000680.1:0-2488 GCA_964607945.1 uncultured Candidatus Obscuribacterales bacterium | reverse complement strand
GTCGGGAGCCATGGAGCACTTGAAAGTGCTTGCCTCTGATTAATTGGCTCACTCGGCTGAGAGTTATTTGATATCGAGAGCGTACCCGACACCGTGCACGGTGCGGATCACCGATGGTGCGCCTTCGGTATCAACTTGCGCACGCAGCCTATTGATATATTTGCGCACGATCTCAGGCGACGCATCAGAAGAGGAAGACCAAACTCTCTCGATTAACGATTCGGCGCTGAAGATCTTGCTTGGATAGGTCATCATCAACTCGAGGATGGCGAATTCTTTCGGCATGAGATGAACTTCCTGACCGTTCTTTGTGACCTTGTGTGTTTCTTTGTCGAGAGCGAGATTGCCGGCCTTAAGCACGTCGCCGGCAACTTTTGGTGCTCTGCGCAAAAGGGCTCGGATGCGAGCAGACAGTTCTCTCACCTCGAACGGTTTTGTCAAGTAGTCGTCTGCTCCGGCATCGAGTCCAATCTCTTTGTCGTCAAGTGTTCGCCTGCCTGTCAGCATTATGATTGGAGTGCTTCCGCCTTGCGAGCGATATTGTTTGCACACCTCGATGCCGCTCATCTTTGGTAGTGTCCAGTCCAGAACGATCGCGTCGTATTCGTAAGTGCCCAAGTATGCCAGCGCTTCCACGCCATCGGTACAGCAATCAACCACGTACTGCTCTTGCGTGAGCCAGTCTCGGACATTGTCCATGAGCTCGGAATTGTCTTCTACGATCAAAATCTTTGCCATTATTCTTGATGTCCTGCAGTTTAAGCGGCGCTGAAGGAGAGACATCAATTTAAGCATATAATGGGCTGATCGAGTGGACTGAATGGACCTCTGGTCAGAATCGACTTCACCGAACTGTGGTGCTAAACGTGGGACGACAACCAATTCAGCTGACCCTGTTTCAAAAGGCGCTGATCTTGGTCGCTGTCCCTCTTGTGTTTGAGTTGCTTCTGCTCGGTTCGGTCTTTACGCTTTGGAACCAGGCTGAAAAGGCTGCATGGGAAGCAGAGCATGCCAAGATGGTGATCGCCAAGACAAAGCAGGTGGTGCAACTGTTTTTCGACGTCGGCTTGGCTTTTGTGATTTATGACGCTAAGACAATTCCGATGTTCGAGCAACGATTCACCGAGCTGTATTCGAGGGTTCCGGCGGATTTGCAGGAGCTCACAGCGCTGGTTAGCGATAATCCTGCTCACAAAGAGATTGTCGACCATGTAACCGGGGAAGCCAGACAAGAAATGCGCTCTCTGGCGGAAAGTAAGAGGATCGTTGAGGCGGGAGGACGCTTTAACATCATGGAAGCGATTCGAATGAAGCAACATTTGAAAGCGATGGTGACCGAGCTCAATCAAATTAGTGAAGATGAAGAGCGATCCGGCCGCGGGCGGCCGGAAAATGCTGAACGGTTGAAAGCCTTGATTAAAGAGCTGCTGCTCTTTGGTGTGGTGATGAGCATTGTCATTGCATTGTTGATAGTTGGAGTGTTTCACCAGAGTACCGAACGCCGGTTGAAGTCACTGATGGACAATAGCCTGCGATTGGGTAAGAGAGTGGAACTGGCACCGGTCCTGACTGGCGACGATGAGATCGCCAAGCTCGATCGCGCATTTCACAAGGCAGCCGCTGCCCTTGCTGAAGCGGCTCGCAAGGAGCGAGCCGTAATCGACAATGCTGTCGACGTCATTTGTTCGCTGGACTCCGACGGCAAGTTTACTGCTATTAGCCCGGCTTCCGAAAAGCTGTGGGGATTCAAGCCGGATGAATTGCTCGGCAAGAGCTGGAGTGAATTAACAAGCGATCGAGATGGTAAACATTCGAGCGCGTGGTTGGAGATTGTTCGCTCGAAGCCTGAGTCGAGTTCATTGGAAACTCTAATCAGAAGAAAGGACGGAAAGGTAGCCGACATGCTCTGGTCTGCGCACTGGTCCGAGCAAGAACAATCACTGTTTTGCGTAGTGCACGACGAGACGGAACGAAAGAAGCTCGAGAGATTCAAGCAGCAGTTCGTTGAGATGATTAGTCATGATCTGCGGACGCCACTATCAGCGGTGCAGTCGATGCTCGAGGTGCTCGGCTCCGGTATCTGGGGCGCTATATCCGAAAAGGCGCTGATGAAAGTCGAGCGCGCGCGCGAAAATATCAGGCAATCGATTCACTTGATCAATAATCTGCTGGATCTCGAGCGCATGGAATCTGGCAATCTCGAGATTTCACTGACTGAAGTTCCGTTGGAGCCTCTTCTGGAGCGCTGCGTCGATGCAGTCAGCCAGCTGGCTGAAAAGCGTGGGATTGCGGTTCGGCTGGTTGCAACCGGCGCGGTGGTCAAGGCGGATAGTGGCCGGATTTCGCAAGTCGTTTTGAACTTTCTGGGAAATGCCCTCAAATTTTCGCCGGACAATAGCGAAGTAATCGTAAATGTTCGTAAGTCTGAAGGTTGGGTAGAAGTGCGTGTTACAGATCAAGGACCGGGCGTGCCGGAGTCATATCAAAA
>CAZSNX010000679.1:0-2493 GCA_964607945.1 uncultured Candidatus Obscuribacterales bacterium | reverse complement strand
TTGCTCCGCATTGGTCGCAGCAGTTTGCCCGACCAGCTTGTAATTCATCCCGCCTGTTTTTGGGTCGAAAGCGACATCGGCGACTTTGTGCACCTCTTCGGCACTACAAAGGTAGCAACCAAGGCGCTGAAATTCCGCCATCGCTTCATCATAGACTTCTCGATCGACGATCAGCGTTTGCTCGGACGGGCATTCCGTGCCATTGTCGAAGGTTTTCGAGATGATGATGTCCATCACCGCCGACGGCACATTGGCCGTTTTGTGAATGTAGACTGGTGTATTCCCGGCCCCGACACCAATCGCCGGCTTGCCTGAGCTGTACGCTGCTTTCACCATCTGGGTGCCGCCGGTCGCAAAGATCAGATCTACTTCCGGATGCACCATCATGAGTTCTGTTTCTTTTCGCAGTCGCGAAGATTTTTCCACCCACGTAATGAAACCTCGCGGAGCACCGGCTTCTAATGCCGCCTCGTAAAGAATGCGGGCAGTCATGTTGCTGCTGTCGGCAGCCATCAAGTGCGGACTAAATATGATACTGTTGCGAGTTTTTGCTGCGCACAAGCTCTTAAAAATAACAGTGGATGTTGGGTTAG
The DNA here is from genome assembly GCA_964607945.1 of uncultured Candidatus Obscuribacterales bacterium. Taxonomy (GTDB): domain Bacteria; phylum Cyanobacteriota; class Vampirovibrionia; order Obscuribacterales; family Obscuribacteraceae; genus JAGVKB01. Next base: position 1,900 of record CAZSNX010000679.1, on the reverse strand, counting down.
TCACCGGCGCCAGCGCCAGAATTACCCCAATCGGTTCGGCGATTTCCACCATATTGTCTTCAGGGAATTCCTTAATGATGCCAACTGTTTTCTTGCTGCGAATCTGGCTGTACAGATATTCCGAAGCCACGAGATTCTTCAAGACCTTATCTTCAAGCAGACCCATCCTGGTCTCTTCACGCGCTGACATAGCCATTTTCGTTGCATTGTCGATCGCCGCCAGCGCCATCGCCTTGACTATTTTGTCTACTTGCTCCTGGCTGTACTGGGAAAATACCGCCGCAGCCAGCCGTGCTTGCCGCACAAGATGCTCTACTCGCTCATTCAAGCTTTGATCTTTTTCTCGCGTAGAACTCGTCATTGTCCCGTCTAACCTCTGCCAAACTGAAGGAAGAAAACTTGCCTCCCAGCACTCTTCTCGAGTTGATGGGTCAAGCCAACCAATCAAAGCCGGAGCTTGCCGTTTCCAAGTGTAAGCCAGAAAGCGCCACCACGCACGGATTTTAAGTATCTCTTGAGGAAAGTTAATTTACTTTCGGCGATATTAACGGGGCAATTACGAAGGCAGCCTCTTGGAATGCGTGATTAACATCGTTACAATCTCGGTGTAGACTGGCTACCCTTCCAAAGATTGAGATCGAGGCGACGATTCAAAGTGCAGCGTTCGAGCCAAACGCCTATAGATTGGATGCAGCGATCAGTTGGTCAGGTACCGAAGATCCTCTTGGGATGCCCGCCCGCCTCTCTTCTTCTTTCAATGTGCGCGGCTCTTTCGTTGTCAACCGCGCAAGCAGCCGATTTCAGCCACGCTCAAAAGATTTTCGTGCCGGCATCCAGAATAGACCGGAGATTCGACTACGACTCCTTGCGGGCGAGAGCGGCCGGGTCAAACTACGCCAGTACAAGTTCCTCCTATTCAGGTGCAAGCGCTCATCCGCCAACCCCGAACAAGAATGGGCTGGTACCTCCTCCGCCAGCCATTCCGATTCCAATCAGCGGCTCTGCTGTCACCAATGTTCCGCCACCACCGCCATCGCCATCGATCGCTCCGGGCTTGTCAGCAGTAGCAGGCAGCCTTCCGCCATCGTCACTCAAGACCACATCTTCGAAAAGCAGCGGCATCAGCAGCGTGCAAGCCAGAGCAAAGGCTCAACAGCTGATCAAGCAGGGCAAACTGGAAGACGCCGATTTCGTTCTACGCGGAGCGCATAAAGTGGCACCGAAGGACACTCTCGTCACAAACGACCTTTTCAATTTAAGCCTTAAGCGGTCGCGCAAGTTTCTCACATCCAAGGATATGGAATCAGCATCGAAAGCAGCACGGGAAGCGCTCTACCTCAATCCGTCCAGCGGCACCGCCTCTGACTTGCTCAATCAAGTCCTGAAGAAGTCCGGAATCAATCCGCTCGATCCGGCAGCCCGGCTCAAGCTTGGAGACCAGCTGGCCGGCCAGGGACGCGACACGGCCGCACTGGTTGAGTATCGCTCCTCGCTCAAACTCAAGCCGAGCGCGGCCGCCCATGTCGGGCTCGGCAACATGCTTTTGCGCTCCGGTCAAAAGAGCAAGGCCAAAGACGAGTATCAGCTAGCTCTAGAAACCGATCCGAATTCGTCGGCTGCCCACCGGCAAATTGGGCTTTTGAAGCTATCATCAGGAGATACAATCGGGGCCAATACCGATCTCAGTCGAGCAGTCATTCTCGATCCGAAAGACAAGATCGCTGGAAAAGCGTTGACCGAACTCTGGCAGAAGCAAGTGGCAAAGCACCCGGATGACGCCAACAGCCGACTCGGTTTGGCCCGGGCATATCAGATCACCGGCGACCTTCAATCAGCCCAAAGCGAATATCGTCAGGTCGTTCGCATCGATCCCAATCATCCCAATCTGCCCGCTTGCAGA
>CAZSNX010000678.1:0-2501 GCA_964607945.1 uncultured Candidatus Obscuribacterales bacterium | reverse complement strand
TAATTATCCCGGCGCCAAAATTATTGTTGTTGCGTTCAAGCGCATCAAATACTTCCTGCAAGGTAATGCCATATTGCTGTAGCTTGGTCGGATAGACCTTTACGATGTATTCCTGTGTAAATCCACCGAACGTGTTTACTTCAGCAACCCCTGAAACCGAACGCAGTTGATACTTGATTTCCCAGTCTTGGAGAGTCTTGAGATCGTTAAGACTGTAACCAGTGCCGCCAACAACATAGTGATAGATTTCTCCCATAGCAGTAGCAACTGGGCTCAATTCAGGCTCTATGCCTCGAGGCAAACGGCTTCTCGCGCTCTGAAGGCGTTCAAAGACTATTTGTCTAGCAAAATAAATATCTACGTTATCCTGGAAGACCACTGATACAACCGAGAGGCCAAACTTAGATGCAGAGCGTATTTGGGTGACGGCAGGCAAACCATTCATGATTGATTCAATGGGAATTGTAACCAGCTGTTCAGCTTCCAATGGTGCCATGCCAGGCGCATTAGTAAGAATCTGTACTTGATTGTTTGCCAGGTCCGGAAATGCATCTATCGGCAATAATGCAAGAGATTGCATTCCTCCCAGAATAGCCAGCAGGAAAAAGACGCAAATAGGAAGGCGATGCTTAATTAGATTTGCAAAAAGGCTTTCCACTAGTCTTCCTCCGCCGTGCTTTTCAGCATCTCAGCCTTAAGCGTGAAGCTTCCATTGCCGACAATATGTTCTCCTTTATTCAGTCCTTTTTGCACGAAGTAACCGTCGCCCTCGCGCTCTCCTAAGTCCACTACACGCTTCTTGTAAGAGCCATTAGGCAACTGCTCAAAGACGAAAGACTGCGGTCCGTACTTTTGAACTGCTATTTCGGGAATGAATGGGCTTCGCTGAGAGCGCCGGCTCTCAATCTTTACCTGACCCAACATGCCTGGTTTTAGCTGCACTTGCGGATTTGTTAGGACTGCGCGTGCCGAAAACGTGCCGCTGTTGTCTTCTGTGGATGGTTTTATATAACTTACGTGACCAGAAAATGTCTTTCCGGGAAGACTGTCGCTCTTGAAAGTGACCGAGTCTCCAATCTGGATAGCCTGCACCTGCTTGTCATAGATAGCTATATCTAGCCACACCTGAGCCAGATCTGCGACAACATAAAGTGGCTCGGTGCTCGTCACAACGTCGCCAACGGTGACATTTTTCTTGACTATCACGCCTGCTCGCGGCGCAACGACAGTGCTGTTGCTCTCCATATGGTCGGTATCTATTGCGCCGAGCTTGACGCCGTAGGCTGCCAGCATAGCTTGAGCTTCTTTACGAATATGGGTTGAATGTTCTTTCAAACCACGAACTGTTTCAAGAGCTAATTTGTAGTCAGACTCCGCCTTGATGACATCCTTTTCTGCACCGATTCTTTCGTCAAACAATCTCTTCATGCGATCATAACTATTCTTGGCCAGCTTCAGGCGCGTCTCTTCCAAGTTAGTATTTATCTCGTTTTGGTGTGCTTGATGTACATAGTCTCCATAGATACGCATGACTTCGAGGTTCTCTACAACAGCTAGCATTTGCCCGGCGTGAATTGCATCACCGAGCTGGACTTTGTCAGACACCACACGCCCGCTGGATAGCGAGTTGATATGAAAGACATTGTTTTCATCGGCCTTGATTACACCAGTCGAGACAATGGGGTGCGTTTGAGCACGCTCACCGACAGTGATTATCGAAATGCCGAATCGTTTGATGGCGTTAGCCGACAGGTTGATTGTGTCTTTGATTTCTGGCTTTTCAGCCGGGGCTTCCAAAACCTCAGATTTTTGAGTACATCCCGTCAATGCAAGGGAAACTTGAGTGAGCAAAAGTAGCAGCTTAGCGTGTTTATCCATAATGACTTCCAAGTAGAAACGAGCAAAATGCAATAAGAACCACGCTAGATCCGTGGCTCTAAGTGCGAAGCAAAATAACCCGCTAAATAAGCAGGTGCCTGTTTACTAAATAAAGTCTCGTAGGAAGGTCATTAGGAGGCGCACGCGAGAGCTTGATGACGCATCCGCTGTTGAAACTTTCAACCCATGGGGCATAGATGATTGCCACAAGCTCAACCAGAACAGGCTGCCAGGCAGCATTTACATCCTGGCGTGCCGTGCAAGCAAGATAACAGTGCTCTAGCTCTTCGCTTGAGGATTGAGCAAGATCGTAGCAAGCGGATTTCTTAGTAGCAGTAGTTTCCCGATGCGTGGATTGAGAGGCGAATTGATGGCCATCTTCTTCGGCTATATCGTGCAGCAAGGTACCTGTCCAAAGCAGCACAAGCAACATGAGACTGGAAATTAGCCTAAAAGCCATCAGACATACTCTACCTAACAAGAGAATTATATATGGCTTCGCTAGCTCTGTGTAGGGCCAAGCCATGATGTCTAGATTTCCCAGCTCGGTTTCAGAAATCACACTTTCGAGGGGGTGGACTTCCGGACATCCAGACTTCCCGATATCCAAACAAGCAAGCAAA
>CAZSNX010000677.1:0-2501 GCA_964607945.1 uncultured Candidatus Obscuribacterales bacterium | reverse complement strand
TAAGAATCAGCTGGATGAGGCTGTTAAAGCACTAAATCTGCGATACAGATTGGGGGAGGAAATCAATCCACCAGGAGGCGGGCGCAACTTTCTAATTGTGGATCGCCACCCAGAGCTGCCTTGTATGGTCGGGATGGTGGCAATACCACCCGCATTAGAAAAAGCACTTCCTGAAGCTAGCGACGTTAAACGGCGAGAGAAGGAGGCACCGCAGGACGGAATAGTTAAGCAAAAAACTGTTGAACAAAACCGTCCGCTCGATGAAGGGCAGAAGAAACTTTTGGAGGGACAAGTTCAGGCAATTCAAACGGTTGACGGCACCACCAGTGGTCATCAGATTTATCAGGGGGTGCACGTTGGAGCGGACGGTAAACAATCCAAGGTGTATGTGCGCACGCCAGGGGAGGAAGTTTCGTTAGGAGAGCCTTTCGATCAGCGCGTGCAGAAGGAAAATGCCGCACGCGCTGTCAACGAGGCTCTGAAATTTGGAACCGGCTATCCGGCTTTGGTTGAGCGTGACGTGAAGCTTGGCAAGGAAGGTCATACAGTGCGCGCCGCTGTTCAGCAAGACGCTGGCATACCACTCGATCGTGCCGGCGATCAACTGCCGCGCCGACAAAAGCCGGACGAAAAGAAGGCATTCGAATCTCAACTGGAAAAGGCCTTCGTCGCAAGATTGATCATGGGAGATCAAGATTTCCACGGTCACAATTTCGCCGTGCGCGGCAGGGGCACTGACGTCGTGATAAGCAATCTCGACCTCGGTCGCGGCTTTGGTTCGCACGATGTTCCGAAATGGGGACGAGATGCGGGGTCAATGCCCGGATTTACCGAGATGGCGCAGATAAGATTGGCTGGCGAGCCATTGTCTGAGAGTACTCGACAAGAAATTCGAGCATTTGTTGCTAATAGTAAGACTCCGGAGGGACAGCAAGAGCTTAGAGAGAGCGGTCTGACAGAGCAGCAGCAAGCTGCTGTGGTGAAACGGGCGGAATGGTTGGCAGAAAATGGCAAATTCCCAGAACTAAAGGTGCGGGAGTCAGGCGTTTCTCGACCACTGGGCTCTGACAAGGCTGCCTCCGAGCAAAAACCGGCTGGAGTAACTGATCGCTCCGCTTTCGACAAACTGCCAAGCAACAAGCTACCAGGTGGGAATGAGCAAGAGCCAGCCACTCCTGAAAAAGGGCCGAAGCTAGTTTCAAAAGAACCAGTGAAACACGAAGGGAATAGTGCCACTCTGGTTGGTGACAAAGATGGCAAGGTATTCCGCACCGAAGGAGGCAATGTCCTGATCCATCGATCTGACCTGGTAGAGAATTTTGGAACCGTACTTCAGATAGATCCGAAGACCATAGAGAACTCTGTTCGCTATCAGAAGCTTGATGTGAAGGGACAAAATGGCGAAACTTACTACCTGGACAAAGATGCAGCAAAGCAGCGCGACAAGGAGGGGGCACCGGACTCGGCCAGCGATAAATACCTGAAGGTGGTCGAATCCTTGCCTGGAGTCAAAGAAGTGATGGCAGCTCCGGAACTGAAAGAGGTTCGACCGGACCAGCTCGAATCACGCCAGAAAGATGTTGCAGAGCAGCGTTCTGATGCCGTTGAGCAGGCTAAGAAAGATGTTGCGGATCTAGGAGATCGGCTTACGATTCCTGAGCGCAAAGTTGAGAACGTGGAAAATCTGAAGGATATTGTGCATAACACAGGCGAGACTCGCCAGGTTATGCACCAGGAGTTGCAAGTTCACCTCGCTCGAATGAGTCCGAAAGATCGAGCCCAGGAATTCAAGCGACTCGGCATCGAGAGCTTTGAAGATTTTGCAGTCCGGGCGCTGAAACCCGAAAGCAAAGTTGACATGGCCGTTTTCAAAGTAAAGGGACACGATCAGTTAGAAATTCTCATTCCGAAGGACTATGTCAAAGTACTTGACCAGGTGCGGGAGCTTCGTCTGACAGCTCAGAATTCCCCAGTCGAGGCAACCAAACAACTCGACGAGCTTCGACGGAAAGCAGCCGACTCTCCCTCTGAAGCAGAACGCCTTGAGGCCAGGAAGATTGTCGATGCTTACTATCAGGCAATTCTGCCGGAGGATGTTGTTCGGCACCTGAGAGATCTGCCGGATGGCGGGAAATTGGTAAAGGAGATAGTCCTCTCCGATAAGCCGAACCCAGGCGATGCTTGGCACACTCAGGAGTACAATCAGAAAAAGCTCGGTAAAACCCATGCAGAGTTTGAATCCCTGGCTACTGCCGACATTCATGCCGGCAAGATTACCTTCCATCCAAGCAAGGACTATCAGAAAAGCGGTTTACTGCCGGTCATTCTTTCGCATGAATGGTCCCATCTGCTCGAAGCCAAGGCAAAATCAAGACCTGGATTCGATGCCGCTACGAATCTGGAAAATGCCGGCGGCGAAAAGGGTAAGAAAGGCGCATTCGTTGGCGAGTATGCCACTTACAATAACCATGAAGACTGGGCAGTTCATATAGGCGAGGTGT
>CAZSNX010000676.1:0-2504 GCA_964607945.1 uncultured Candidatus Obscuribacterales bacterium | reverse complement strand
AATTTGGAGCCAATCCAAGATTCTTCCGACTGTCTTAAGCTGAAATTGTTCTTGATTCCCATCTTAACTGCATCATCGAGACCAATGATTCCGCTGGTCTCCGGCAAATCTCCTGATGGGGCCGTCTTTGTTACTCGCAATTGGATTGGATTGCCTGAAAGCACTTCATCTCTTGAAGTTGACGATTGATCAGACGAACTGCCATTGTCGCCTGATATGGGACCACGCAATTCCTCTGCTGATGCGTTATTAAATTGTGTCGCGAGCAAAAGCCACAGCAGTACTGAGTAAAAATAAGTCTTGCCTGTTCCGCTCATTTTTCGGTCACCTTTCTTGTCGTCGAGCTCCAGCGCACACGCCACAATCCCAGCGCCTTCTCCTTTTGGTCATTGCTAAGGCAAAGCCATGCCTGCTCCGAGAATCGTCGTTCAATCTCCCGTTTTCTACGGCTTGGTCCGGCGATTTGACTGGCAAGAGAATTCAGTGCTGTCATACCGGCTCTGCTGCCATTCTTTGTGCTGCCGTCGACTTGAGCTCTGACATCTGCAATCTGCGCATCAACAGGACTAAGCTCTATTACTTGCTCATGGTCCAGTTGAGTTATCTTGCTTATCTGCTCCTCTGTTAGACAGACTACCGCTTTCCACTCAAGCAACTCACTCAGAGTCGGCAGCCTTATGGCTGTCTCACCACTTGCCTCCACTTTGTGTTCAATCCGTACTTTGTTGGGTTGCAGCCACTGCCAGCCCAATACTAGTACCATGCAAATGAGCATAGCCGCCGTGCCTGGACCAGGAAATCTAATCCCCGACTTACGCTGATCCTTAGCCATGACTACCTCGCTTAAGCTTGCGAGCAAGCCAGTTTGTAAAGTCATCCACGTAGGCATGCATGATCGGAATATCGAGCAAGCTCAAAATTGTCCCGACTATGAGTCCTCCAACTACAACTGTGCCAAGAGGAGAATATGCATCCATGCCCGTCTTTGGCGCAATTGACACAGGCAGCATGACGATGATCGTAATAACTGATGTCATCAATATCGGTCTCAGGCGTTCAGGACAAGCTTTGATGATCGCTTCATCACGCGGTAATCCAGCTTCTCTATGCCGAAGAATTTGATCGATTAAGAGAATTGCAGTGGTAATGTCCATACCGGTGAGGATGATCACCGCCATGATGGAAACGGTGGAAAATGCCTGATGAGCCAACCAGAGAGCGAAAAATACTCCGGAAAGCTCAAGAGGCAGCGAGAAGACCATCTGCAAAGGTTGAAGAAATCCACGAAACTGCGCCACAAGCACGAGGAAAATGAACAATATTGCCAGTTGCAGCCCAACCAGCAGGCGGCTAAATGCGTCCATCATCTGTGTCATGTCTCCACGCATCTCAATCGTGTAGCCGGGCGGCCAATTGAGTTGCGCCATGGCTTTCATCATTACTTCCATGCCAATGTCCATCGAAGGAGGCTCGCCTTTTCGGTAATAACCCATTACAGTGATTGCACGGCGCATCTGATCGTGGCTGACCACTGTTGGTGCTTCGCGGAACTCAACACCGGCCGCGCTTTTCAGTGGTACTTGTCTGCCGTCCGGTGTCGTTATTGTCATCAACAGGAGATCACTGGGGTCGCGTCTTTGAGGCTCGTCATATCGGACAAGAATCGTTCTCTGTCTCAGGTTCGGCAGACGATAGTATTCGTTTGTCAGTGCTCCTGTAATCGAGTAATAAGCTTGATCGGCAATTTGAGACGGAGTGAGACCAAGCTCCTGAGCGCGTCTGGGATCTACTTTGATTTCCCAGTCAGGTTTGCTCACAGCCCAGTCTGTCGCAACCTGGTGCAGGCCATACGTCTGCCTGGCGATATCAGCAGTCTGTTCGGCCAGTCTAGACAATATGGATAGATCTGGCCCGGTAACGAGAATTGAAATTGGGGCCTGCGAACTTGCCATCACGTCAGATCCCATTTCCTTTATTTGCAATCTGCGGATGTTGGGAATCGTGGACGAGCCTTCCTTTTGAACGCTGTCGATAACGTCCCAGATTGTTTGTTTTCGCTCGTCTTTATCACTGAGAGTGATCATGAATGTGGCAAAATTGACGCCCGGCATGTTGTATCCGTTGAAATACGTGCCGCCAGGGTCGGCGCCTATTTCCGTTGACACGTGTTCAATCTCAGGATGCTTCAAGAACAGTTTTTCAATTCTGTTGGTTATGGCTTCAGTCTCATCAAAGGACAGTCCTGGACTTACTTCCAGCACGCCGTAAGCTTGTCCGACATCAGCTAAAGGCATCATCTCACTGCCAATGAAGTTGTAGAAGGTAAAGCCAATTACGATAGTGGCAAGAATTCTCGCCATATTTACAAATCTATGTTCAAGCATCCACGCCACGAGGCGTGCGTAGCCACTTTCAAGCTTGACCAGCAGAGCATCGAATGGTTCAAGTATGCGCTGGCGCAGCATTCGAGCAAGCCAGAATTCATTGTCGTATTCTCCCGCGGA
>CAZSNX010000675.1:0-2504 GCA_964607945.1 uncultured Candidatus Obscuribacterales bacterium | reverse complement strand
AAGATCGTGTATTTCAGCTTCAATCTCCTTGATCCGTTCTTCAATGCGCTGGATCATCGTAAAATCGTTGCGAATGCGATCCAACAGCCCTTCCAATCCCTTTGTCTCGGAAAACAGCGCGTAAGTCTTTTCGCCAACGTTTTGCAGAAGACGACTCTTTTCGCCGTTTTGAGTCATGATGTCCATCTTCAGCTTCGTGATCCTGGCTGCGCGACTAGCTTGATCGACAGCCTGTTTCGTCGATGATTTGAACTTATTGATGATGTTGTCAAATGAGGGGGGTGTCATCACGTTAACCTCGATTAGTCTTGCTTATTATAAGCACGGAAGCTTGATTCGTTGTCGACAATCAACGGTCGCTACGAATCTTATTGTTTCGCTCGTAAGGCTGCAAGTTCTGAGGATTGCCTTAAAGTTCGAATCGATTATGAATTACTCTGACAGCATCGCGGGCGTGTTTTGCCGGTACCAACGCGCTAACCTTGATATCGCCGGTGGCAACCATTTGCACCGGGATTGCGGCAGTAAACAAACTTTCGAAAATATCGGCGACTACAGCCGGGCGTGCGGTCAGTCCTCGTCCGATCACCGATATCCTGGCGATATCCGTGTCGACCGATAAGCGGGGATGACCGAGTTCGGAATCAAGCGCTTCGATGATTGATTGCACGCGAGCCAAGGACTTCTTCTCGACTGTAAATGCAAGTTCTTGAGACGGCTCGTCTTCTCTGGCCAATAGCATAACCATATCGGTGACGATTCCAAGCTCTTTCAAGCGAGTAAAGAGCCCTGAGATGCCTTCCAATTGCGAATGACTGCCATCTACCATCGGCGTCGTCAGGCAGAGAGATGCATGACTCATATCGCAAGCGATGCCGCAGATCGTGTACTCTGGCGACACCAGATGATGCGTGATGAGAGTACCGACGTCTTGCGGTTCAAAAGTCGAGCGCACGCGCACGGCAACCTGTGAATCCATTGCTAGTTCGACCGAGCGCGCATTCATTACTTGAGCGCCAGCGCTTGCCAGTTCAAGCATTTCTTCGTAGCTTACCGCCGAAAGCTTTCTCGCTTCATTCAACAAGCGAGGATCGGCGGTATATACGCCGTTGACGTCAGTGTATATGTCGCAGCGCTCCGCATTGAGAGCAGAGGCCAAAGCGACAGCAGTCGTGTCTGAACCGCCTCGGCCAAGCGTAGTCAACTCGTTGTGGTCTGAAACGCCTTGAAACCCTGCTACGACAGCTATCTCTCCACGTTTCAAGCTCGATTCGACGGCATCCGGGCGAACTTCCCTGATCTTGGCAAAGCCGTGGCGGTGTTCGGTAATAATTCCGGCCTGCCCGCCGGTGAAAGACCTGGCTTGTCCACCCAGTGATTGAATAGCCATGGACATCAAGGCGATTGATTGTTGCTCGCCGGTGGTCAAGAGCATGTCCAGCTCGCGGGGGTCCGGTTGCTGAGTTAACTGCTCGGCTAACGAAATGAGGTGATCGGTGGTATGACCCATCGCTGACACTACTGTAGCTACTTCATTACCTTCTGCAGCAGCTGCCACGGCGATTTCGGCCGCTTTGCGAATGCGCTGCACGTCTGCAACTGAAGTTCCACCGAATTTCTGGACAAGTCTGGTCATTGGGCCGGCTACACTTACACTATCCAGTCTGAGTCACTGAAGACTGTTCGGCAATTGACGGAGTTTCCGTCAAAGACGAGCGTCTGCTTGCGGGACCATGCCGATCCTTTTGCAGAAGGCTTACCCGCATGGGGAATCAATCGCTTCTGGTCGGCAGGCGACTGAGTGCTGTCTAAGCAAGATGACGCCTTGTTCCACGCAAGCGATGATCATAACTTGATTGAACTTGAGTGTCGCTGAGACCTTACGGAAAATAATTTAAAGCCTGCTAATCGTCCGGTTAATATTAAGCAATGCTCTGAATCCGATCGTAAGAACGCATGCATCGAGAATGCAGCGGAGCTCGTCGGCTCCGTCGTTATCTGTCATGATGCTGAAAGCAGTTTGCAGCCTCTTTTGTGCCCGCCTGGACTACTATCAGCTATACTCAGTTTCAATGAGTCTGATTTGAGTTGTGGGTACTCGAAAAAGGGCGGAGTCTAGAGAAGAACATGGCACGAATAAATGAGCGGCAGAAGCGACTGTTTGAGGCGATTGCCGATGCCGGAACCATCAGTCTGGCAATGGGCCCAGCTGGAATCACCTGTCACATTGTGGATTACTGTTATGTAACCGGCACCGATACTGAAGATCGATTGGATTTCGGAGACGGCACTCACCACCTTCACATTGATTGGGACAGGATGAAAAAGGCTACTTACAGTATTCTCGACGGCCGGGCCGCCATTAGTTTCAATGATGGTGAGCACTTGTTATTCAGGCTTTACAAGCCTGATGGAGATTACAGCGAGCTCGTTCGCCGCCGCTGTGGTGTCTATGAGCACAATCGACTCTCCGGGAAGGGCTTGATCAGTCGCGTGCACGTAGC
>CAZSNX010000674.1:0-2523 GCA_964607945.1 uncultured Candidatus Obscuribacterales bacterium | reverse complement strand
TATTGGCCCGCGTGGGCAGTTTCGAGTTTGCAATCGTTCTACCACATACTGCCAGAGAGGGCGCAATCGAAGTTGCGGAACGCACACGCAATACGGTTGCCGAAAGCACCTTCACGGTCGGAGAGCACACGGTAAAACTGACAATCAGCCTAGGCATCTGCCAGCACGTGCCCGGTATGGACAATGAAGGCAAGATTCTCCTGTCTCACGCCCGCGAAGCATTATCTCAAGCCCACGAGCAGGGCGGCAACATGACATTGATGGCTCATTAGCCTGGCAAAAGCAGTTCTTCAAATACGGTAACAACTGCGCGATTGCCGGTCTTGTCGCAGGAAGTCGAACGCTGGGGAAAAATTAGCAGATGGACTTCTGACGGTCCGGAACTTACGTGCTAAGATATTGTGCGTCGGGGCGTGGCTCAGCTTGGTAGAGCGTCCGTTTCGGGTGCGGAAGGCCGGAGGTTCAAATCCTCTCGCCCCGAGGTCATTTACTTAGCGCATTTGGGCAGAATTCTCCCTCGCGCTCGGTTCGTGTTTGAATCGATTAATATGGGGCAATCAGATGCTTGCATATTTGCGTGGCAATATCCAATCCAAGCAATTGACCGGTGGCGCCGTCGATCGCATCGTCGTCGAAGTGTCGGGCATCGGATTCGAACTGCAGGTATCGCACAGAACGTTCTTGACTCTGGGCCAAGCCGGCGATTCGGTCACGGTTAACACTGCACTTATCATCCGAGAAAACGACTGGACCATTTTCGGTTTCAGCAACTTAGAAGAGCGCGAGATGTTCAATCTCGTGCAGTCGGTCAGCGGCATCGGGCCAAAACTCGCACTGGCCCTGGTAGGAACCCTCGCTCCGGAAGATTTGGCAGAGGCAATCTTGTCGGAAGATTACAAGCTTATCAGCCAGGCTCCAGGTGTCGGACCGAAAGTGGCTCAGAGACTAATTCTTGAGTTGAAGGCAAAAGTCGAAGATTGGAAACTTCGCAAAGGAATTTCCAGTACTCCCGCTGGCAACGAACGTAGCGCAGCATTTGAAGAAGTGCGCGAGATTTTAGCTGGACTCGGATACACACTGACCGAAATCAATTCAGTGCTCAAGAAAGCCGAAGACGACCGAGTTGACGACGACGTAGAAGTTCTGGTCAAGCACAGCCTGAAAGTCCTGGGCACCGTCCCCAACTAGAGCGATTCCGAAATGGGAAGAGTGCGCGAAAAGCTTGTCTGGTGCCTGGCTGGTTCAGTTTTGTCAGCGGCGATCGCAGTTGGGCCGGTTCTGCTCATTCACAAGAGCCTGAATCATCTCGGCGACCAGTGGCAAGAGATCGCCTTCTATGTACTGTGCACTATTGGCGGTGGCATAAGCGGTGCCTTCGGCTTCAATCTGCGGACCGGAGCAAATGAGGTAAAACGCCAGCGCTGGATGGTGTGGGGCACTGCTGCCTTCTTTTTCCTTTATCTAGCCTGCTGCGCACTGTGCCGCAAGATTCACTTCGGCGATCTGGAAAGTCATTGGTGGCGTGCGGCCGGATTACTTGTCTTCGTAATTGGATATTCGATTCGTATTTGGGCGATCGCCGCGCTCGGAGCCTTCCATAGCGGCTTCGTCACGATCCAGCCGGAGCACACGATCGTACGAGCCGGACCTTACAGATGGCTGCGTCATCCCAGCTACCTGGGAGGATTCATCGCATTGACCGGAATTCCACTTATTTTCGGGAGTTGGTTTCCGCTTTTGGCGCTCCCGGGAGCCTTTGTTACATTGCGCTGGCGAATCGAAGATGAAGAGCGACTGCTATCAGAGCAATTCGGCGAGCAGTTCGAAAGGTATAAAGCGGATACATGGCGCTTGGTGCCTCGGTTCTACTGACGGCCAAAGCAGCCGGTCAATTCGGATTCAAGTCGATGAGCCAAACATAATTTACTTTTTTGGCTGCCAAGTGGCGCACAGTTCTGGCCAGCACCTACAATACGGCACAGGCGCAAAACCACCAGCGGCAACCACCTCTAATAGAGGTAGCTGCAGGGAAACACATCTGTGCACTTTGATTCTTAATAAATGCTGTGAAATGTGCACAGAATACGGTGTTGCCAAGAAGATGTTAACTGTCGGCAATAAGCCAGCAAACCGCCAATAAAGGAGTGCCGAGCGATGAGCGAACCGGTATTGACAAAAGAAGAGCGACGCAGCCTGCAACTCTGGTTTCGACAAGCGATCGCTGAAGTCGAAAAGGCTGAAGTTACTACCCAGCTAATTAAGCGCCACGGAATTACGGAAGCCGACGGTCACCGCTCGAATGTTTCTCGTCGCAGAGCACCGCGCAATCTTCAATCAACTCATCACAAAGAGCTGGTTACTCAGTAGTCGCTTAAACGACCGTTCCAACGGCTTCTTTCTTAAATACGCTAGAAGAAAACGAGTGCGGCAAGCAACGGGTTAGGCAGGAGAATTGCCAGGTGATGCCTGAATCCGGCGTCCACCTACGCTCGCCAAACAAAGGCGACAGCAGACTTTAGCCTA
>CAZSNX010000673.1:0-2524 GCA_964607945.1 uncultured Candidatus Obscuribacterales bacterium | reverse complement strand
AGTCTTTGTACTTCAGCGCAACTTCTGCCTCGGCCATTTTCGTTTAAATTCTCTTTACATCCATTCAAGTCATATGTACCCAAACCAGCCGCAGGTGTATTGTTTTGAGGTCTGCGAAGCGTTGCTGCCATTTTGGCGGCAAGCCTATTTCTTTGGATTGGCTGGATTGATATTCCTGCCAATGGTTGTTATGCTGAAATGTGTGCGTGGATAGGCGTGCGCGGGTTTGTTGTGGCGGCGATAATTGTTCCTGGATCGTTGATTGGCTGTATTTTATTCTTTTGTATTAAGAGAATCTGATGGATTGGCTGGAATTGTTTGGAGATCTCAAGAGGGCGCGAGGGCGCTCTGCTCCAATGTATGTGCAGTTGGTCGATCGGTTTCGGGACGGAATACAATCCGGCCAATTGAAAGACAATTCGCGTTTGCCCACAAACAGAGAGCTTGCTGAGCTTCTCCAGATAGACCGATCGACTGTTTCGAGAGCGTATTTCGAGCTGGAGCAAGAAGGATTGGTCAACAGCCATGTCGGTCGCGGCACATTCGTCCGTTTGGCCGGTGCCAGCGATCATCGAAAAAAGCATGGACGCTCAGAACGGGGCGGCGAAAGCATGGTTTGGCCTGCAAAATTCTCTCGGTCCAGTCAGACGTCCTTTTCAATGCTTAGTCGTCAACCCGGACAGATTAGTTCGGCTCCGGACGTTATCACCTTTGCCGGGGGAATTCCCAGCCAGGAGTTCTATCCGTATGAAGAGTTTCAATCTATAGTCGGTCAATTGATTCGCTCCAATCGCTCCCCGGAAATGTTCGGATACAGTCCGGCTGAGGGTAATCCAGAACTCCGTCAGGAGGTCAGGCGATATCTCAGGCGCAATGGGATAGAAGCCAACGACAGCGAACTGCTTATTGTGAGCGGTTCACAGCAAGCGATTGATATAGTAACCAATACACTGGTTGATCCCGGTGATGTAGTGTTGGTGGAAGAACCGACCTACTTCTGGGCGCTCTGCAACTTTACGGCCAGGCAGGCTCGATGCCTTCCTGTGCCGATCGACAATAATGGTATCGACCTCGATGTTTTGGAGACCATTCTCTCCCGGCATAGAGTCAAACTGCTTTATGTAATGCCGACATTCCAGAATCCCACTGGGGCTACCCTGGGGATAGAGAGGCGCAAGCGGCTGATCGAGCTTGCCAGGCGGTATCAAATGCCGATCCTCGAGGACAACTTCGTCGGCGATTTGCGGTACGAAGGCGAACCGGTGCCATCACTTAGAGCGCTCGATCGCAGCGGTGATGTGGTAATTCATCAAGGCACGTTTTCTAAAGCGCTTTGTCCTGGACTGCGTTTGGGTTGGTTGGTTGCACCAGCGGAAGTTATGTCGAGAATGTCTCTGGCTAAGAGAGCAAGCGATCTCTCGACCAATTCCATGTCGCAAGTCGTAATGGCTGAGTATCTGAAGCGTGGATTTTATGAAAAGCATCTCGATCAGATTCGCAAGGTGTACAAAAAAAGACTTGATACTATGTGTGGTGCTTTGACCCGCAACCTGGATTCTGCGCTCAAGTGGACGGTACCTGAAGGTGGGCTGTTTGTATGGGCTGAGCTGCCGACCGGATGCTCGGCGCGGGAACTTCTGTCTTATGCAGAGCGGGAATCAGTGACCTTCAGCCCCGGCGATATGTTTTTTGTTAATGGAGACCGGCCGGAGTATTTGAGGCTCTCCTTTATTCAAACTGATGAGGAGACAATCGAAGAAGGCATCAAGCGGCTCGCGCGGGCAGTAGATGCTTATCTGGAAGGTCGACGGCAGGCAAAAGATTTTGGCGGCTCCAGTAGAAGCGGGGAGGCGACCTGGGTGTAAGAGTGTGCGTATGTTTTTGACGATGTAGTAATTTGACTGATACGAGTGAGGTATTGAATATGGCGACGGAAGTCCAGATTGCAGACAATAAGGGAGCGAAGACCGGTACTGAAAGAGTAAAACGAGCGCTGCCGCAGATGCTCAAAGGCGGAGTCATCATGGATGTCGTCACGCCGGATCAGGCGAAGATCGCCGAAGAGGCGGGCGCCGTGGCGGTAATGGCTCTTGAGCGCGTGCCGGCTGACATCCGTGCTACCGGTGGTGTTGCTCGAATGAGCGATCCCGAACTGATCGCCAAGATAATCGAAGCCGTGACAATTCCTGTCATGGCGAAGGCTAGGATCGGTCACTTCGTCGAAGCGCAGATCCTTGAATCGCTCGGAGTTGACTGTATCGACGAGAGCGAAGTGCTCACTCCCGCCGATGAGGAGTTTCATATCGATAAATCGAAGTTCACCATTCCATTCGTGTGCGGTGCGAGAAACCTGGGTGAAGCGCTCCGCCGGATTGGTGAAGGCGCGGCGATGATTCGAACCAAGGGTGAAGCGGGAACCGGCGATGTCGTGGAAGCCGTGCGTCACGCTCGCACTATTCTCGGTGAGCTCAGGCGCCTGACAGTTCTTCCGGCTGAAGAACGGATGACCTATGCCAAAGAGATT
>CAZSNX010000672.1:0-2528 GCA_964607945.1 uncultured Candidatus Obscuribacterales bacterium | reverse complement strand
CTCGGAAGGATTTACATCGCGTGTGATGTATTCTCCGCGATAAGCTGTATCGGTAGAGACTCGGACTTGCTCTGCCGGCATACGAATAACCCGATGCGGATCGCCCGGGCGCGACCGTTCGCCAGGTGCACCATGTTCATCATGTCGATTTCGATGAGGCGACGCCGGACCGTCTCCGCCGCTATACTGCGGCTCGACGAAACCTCGCGCGATCTGACCTTCTCCTTGCAGATCTGGTGCCTCGTCGGCAGCATCTCGACGTTGAGTCGGAGCTTGTGTTGTTTCGACCGGAATCTCGCCGTGACGAAGGTTTGGAGCCTGGGTGGTTTCCGGCGGAACATCTCCCTGTCGCGAATTTGGCACCTGATTAGATTCAACTGAAGCGTCGCTCCTGCAGCTACTTTCAGAACGTGTGGTATCAGACGAAGATTGCCCTCGGTGATTACTGTGAGCATCTGAGTTATGCCCAGCAGCATTTGCAGAGTCAAAAAGCTGAGGCTTTCCGAACTCACCGGTAATGCCACTTCGCCCACCCGCCTTCAGATGGTCGATAACCCTTCGGATGCCATTTACAAGACCTTGCTTACCAGCTGAGATTTCAGAGATGACAGCTTCGGTAATTTTCTGTGTGAAATCATTCCTAAGCTCGGACCGTTGGTCCGCATGTTGATCGTGTGAGCTCATTACAGCCCCCCTTGTGATGTAGGTGCAACGGAACAGCTGCTCCGCGTTTGCCTCACCACCGGGAGTTGCCTAATGAAGGAACCTTGGGGTCCCGACAGTTTGAACTACTAGATTGTTGGAAATTTTAGGCAGATTATTTCTCATCTGCCAGTTTTTTTATGAACTATTGGACATCACCATTGGTGCGCTCAGCAAGAGAGAGCACACTGGACAATGTCCCAGTTCACTCAACTGCGCAAAATGCTCGACAAACTATCGCCTGCAAATGTCCCGAAATCAACCAGCAAAGCTTTTGAACGTTTCCTTACATATTGAAGGAATTCTGACCGGTCTTCCGGTGGCGAGATCTATAAATACACCAACGTGCTTGGCGTAGGTCGCAAGTTCTCCATTAACTCTAATCTCGCATTCGATTGTCAGGCTCGCGTTACCGATTTGACTTATCCACATGTATGCTTTCGGTTTGTCGAACAGCCTGACCGGTCGCTTGTACTCGATGTGAGTGGAAGCAAGTACCGGTCCGAGCCCCTTCTCCATGAACTGCTCCAGTGGAAAATACTTTTCGAACAACATGTTTCGCATGTCCTCCAGCCAAAAGAGATAGCGAATATTGCTGACGTGGCTTGCATAATCAATGTCATAGGTGCGCACTGTTATTTCATGCTCTAGCGACAAAGCGTGCTTTGGTGCGGTCGTCGGTGCATTGGTGGTCAATTTCTTCACTCCATCAGCGTTACGTAGTCGATCCATGTTTAATACGGCGGCGTCGGTGCAGTTTACATCCGACCAAAGGCACAAGGAACAGCTAGGGAGCAATTCTACGCCAAGGATCAAGCTGCAGCAATGCACCGACCTAGAATCATCTTCCGGCTCCATTTAACCTGACAATTTGGCCCCGCTTGCCAATCTAATCGGCGGGTATAACCTCAGGGAACGGCGGAGACAAGGGCATGAAATGGCAAGAGACTGAATCTCCGGCACCCGCTGGAGAAAAGCAGAGTCAAGGTCGCCGCGGACGCCTGTTAATAATGTTCTTGACGGCATTGTTCCTGGCTGGCTTAGCGACTGGGTCTCCCGAGCCTGTGGTTGGCCAGGGACGACCTACCTTGCCTCCATATGCGTTTAGACCATGCAGCAGTTCAGATTTAAAGATCTATTTTGCGACCACACGGTTGAATGAGGGATCGGCTAGAAGTCCAATCTACGGAAGTAAGCGCCATCTCGATCTCGGGTTAGGCTCGATCGATTACGGGCAGGCTTGCCTGGGGCGTCCTGCATCGCTGGGTCGAACATTCAATGCAACCTCTTCATTGGAGCTCAAGGCTTCAATAAAAGCTAACAGTGATGCCTGGTATCAAACTCCGCTCGTCGACGTCGAAACTCTCTCCCAAGGGGAGTTCCTTAAGCGATACGAGAACTGCCGCGGCAGCATCATCGTCTACGTCCATGGCTATGACATTAGTTTTGAGGAAGCGGTCAAGGACTTCGCCTTAATAGTAGATGAATACATTAGACGCAACGGAAAGTCCAACGAAGACGTCTTCCCTGTAATTTTCTCCTGGCCGTCTGCGGGTTCGACAGCTGAGTACTCCGCCGATTTAACAAATCTCGATTGGAGCGAAAGCTACTTTCGAAGCTTCCTGGCGAATCTGCTACAAAACAAGAATCCCAATGCGTCTATTGATGTGATCGGGCATAGTATGGGGAATCGATACTTGATCGCTTTCTTCGGTCGCTACCCAGACCCCAAACTGGCCGGACGAGTTCGTAATCTCTTCGTGGCGTCGGCGGACGTCGCCGTCCCTCCGCCGTCTGCCGAGCGCCGCGGCGGCCACTGTCGTGCC
>CAZSNX010000671.1:0-2536 GCA_964607945.1 uncultured Candidatus Obscuribacterales bacterium | reverse complement strand
GCGGCCCGCCCGGCGGGCAGTTCGGTTTCGGCGCCGGCCGCGGACAGTTCGGCTTCGAATGACCGCCCGCACCGTGCGACGCCCCTTGCGAGAAGGAGCCCACCAGACAGAACGACAGCGCAATCAGCACGGAGAGAAGTTTTACTTTCACGACTTTCCTTTCGTATGCGATTCCTCGGCCCGATGCGGAAACGCTCCGCTCGAAACCAAGAAATCAGAGGAGTTTCTGGATGTTGGAGCAGCTTAGTTGCGACAGTTCGTCACGCATCTCAGTTGGTTTCAGTTCGGTCTCAAGTAGTTGCGCGCGACTTTACGCAACTCGTCGAGCCGAGCTATGGCGGCAACGGACATCTCACAGATCTGCTCGAAATCGGCACCGGGATCGTCCACCTTTGCCGCCAACTGCGGTATCAGATCCGTTTTGACTTCTTCGCGAAAACGGTCCGCGTCCGGACAAGGAAACATGCTGTGGAAGCGATCTCCAGCATTTACCTTGTCCGCCAGCTCCTTGATGCGCATCGCCGCCATCCTTCGGTGCGACTGGCGCGCGAACTCGCGCTCCTGCCGGCGGTTGCGAACATACAGCCAGCCGATCAGAAGCAAGAGCAGACCAACGACCACAACACCGGGACCAGGCATGATCATCTCCTTCTCAAGAGTCAGCCCCGGAGCTAAGCATCGGCCTAACTCTGGTCTGACAAACAATTGACAGAGTGACAAACCAAACCGTCAAGCTCAGCTTGCTCCGGTTTGAGATTGGAATTCAGTGATATTGCGGATTTCGGATGAAGACTCGACTCGGTGGCTGGGCGCATTCACGTAATGAAAACACTGTATTCAAAGGTCACTCCCTAAGCAATCCCCTGCCGTCGGTCGGCCGACAATAAGAATCTTCAGTTCGTCCGGCAACAAACGATCGCAACGCCTATCACCAGGGTATTTCGGGCAGAAGTGATGAACTATCGCTGCCCGATCGAACTCGCCATTTCACGCAGCTAACAATCGTGATTTCACCAATCAAAAAACGATTACTCCAGTAGCGCAGTGCGTCGTGGTATTTTCCGCAACTGCTGCCACCACTCCAGCCTAGATGAGCCATTTGAACGAAGTTCGTCCTCCTGATCTACTCGTTAGCTGCTTAAGTGATTACCTTTACATGCCGGACTGCTTTTCTTATGATGCAGTATGTCGCAAGCACCAGTAATTACTTTTCAGGACGAAACCAAACAGTCGGACTAAAATCCTGTCTCGCGCAAAATGTGTCCACGTTTTCTTCCATCCCGGCAGTCAAAGTAGGCCGGTATCGCTCAAGTGCTAACTCGACAAGTTCTCTTCACAGCCTTACAACAAAGCACAACGTGTCGCCTAGATCAATTTCGTCCAAGCTGAGAGGAGTTTCAGCCCGCCGGCATGCGGGTCGGAATTGAGCAATTGGCAAACGATTAGTCCTGCAATTCACTTCTGTCATCACAGTCTCGTTCTTGAATTGCATCAAGGACGAACCCTTTCGGAGGAACTCTCATGCAGCCGTGGCACAAGCAGATTGCTGTGTTGGTAGTCTCACTGCTGGTAGTCTCGTTGTTGATGAGCCTGCTGCAGTTTGTCGTTCAGCAGCTCGGGCTGGCTCGGGCGGCACTCGTGTTGACGGCAGTCGCCCTGGTTTGCACCATCGTCTGGAAGAAGCGCCAATTCTTCTTGTACGATGTCGCTCTGCAAGGCGGCTCCAGCAGCTCCCGTATGTGGCAAATTCTGCCACGGGTGCTGCTCGTTTCGTACATGCTTGCCTGGGTCGTCTTCCTCTGGCAAGCTAGCTCGGGCGCCGACCACTCCCCTTTTCTGCTCTTGCTCTTTCTGGGTGGGCTGGTTCTTTACATAGCCTACGGCATTCAGCGGTTGCCGACTGACCAGAGCAAACGGACGCAAAGGAAGAATGCTCAACGCCCACCGAACTTCGACTTGAATGGCTGGCAGCAAGCGCAAGAGGGAGACGAAACAGCCACACCGCAGACCATCACAACTTTTGCTGACGTGGCAGGATGCCCGGAAGCAATCACAGAACTGCGTGAAGTGGTCGAATACTTGCGCACACCCGATCAATTCAAGCGCTTCGGTGCACGCCTGCCCAAGGGTGTCTTGCTCGTAGGTGATCCCGGCACAGGCAAGACACTACTCGCACGCGCCGTCGCCGGTGAAGCCGGGGCAAAGTTCATCGCCTGTGCAGGCTCGGACTTTGTGGAGATGTACGTGGGAGTGGGCGCCTCCCGCATTCGAGAGAAGTTTCGAGAAGCCAGATCGGCCGACGGTTCGGCGATTGTCTTCATCGATGAGATCGACGCCGTCGGCAAGAAGCGGGCATCTGGCGTAACCGGTGGTCATCAGGAGTGGGACCAGACACTCAACGCCCTTCTGGTGGAGATGGACGGATTCCCCAATGATGGCAAGGTAATCGTGATTGCCGCCACCAACCGGCTCGATGTGCTCGACCCAGCGCTGACCCGGCCGGGTCGCTTCGATCGGCACGTGCATGTGCCGCTGC
>CAZSNX010000670.1:0-2546 GCA_964607945.1 uncultured Candidatus Obscuribacterales bacterium | reverse complement strand
GCACAAGCTCGAATCCGGTCTTCTCAGCCAATTGCTTGACGGAATCAGGACTGTAAAACACCCAGTGGCGCGGGAAATGATAAGCGCCCCAGTGTCGATTGCGAAACCATTTCGCATCCACTGAATCAATGTTGGGAGTCCAGAACCAGAAGATTCCTCCCGGCTTCAAAATGTCAAAAGCCTTTCGGGTAAATGCTTTTGGATCGGGCACGTGCTCGATCACATGACTGGCCCAGACAAAATCAAAGTGATTGACCGGTAGTTCGACCTCTTCAAAACGACCGGCCCATGCCGTATGTCCACGCGCTTGTGCCTTGTTGACTGCCGTTTCATTCATATCTACACCGAAGCAGTTCACTTCGTGAGTCCGAACTTTGGCAAACCAGTTGAGCACGTGACCGTCTGCGCATCCGATATCGAGGATATTTATCTTTCCTCTCGGCACGAAGCTCAATACGTGCTCCAATCCCGAGAGGATCATCGAATATCGAAGCTTGTAATAGGCATTGCCGCGTTGGCTGGGACCATAGCCGTCTTCAATGCTATATGCATAGTAGTTTGGCGGATAGATAGTCGATAGCTCTGAGACATCCGGCCTCGGGTTCAAGTAAACCAGACCGCAATTCGTGCAGCGCACTACTTTGAACAAGTCATCGGTTGTATTGTTGTATTCATGCTCGATGCCTGTTGTCACCAATTCGCTGCCGGTCGAGCCGCAATTGTTGCAAGCCGTCTCGACAGTCTTTATGTTCGATTTCATGTGGTTATTTTATATCAGAGTTTTAGACTCACTCAGGGTTTGCGTAAGACGACCGCCATATTCGAAGTTTGCCCGGTCAGCATTTTCTGCAAAATATCGAGCACAGTGAATGTGGAGACCGCTATCAAGTTACGCAAATTGTTCTCTTGAAAGTCGACCGGCGGAAAGAGATGGTCTGCCAATTTGACTTTCCAATTCGGATTTCCTGGCGATCCAAGCAGAGAGTGAAATGTCCAGTTCCAAAATGCCGGAGCCGGATGGAACTTGATGTCTATAACTTCGAATCCCAGCTCTTCCGCCAGGCTCTTAATAGTTGCCGGAGTATAAAAGACCCAGTGGCGAGGGAAGTGATAGCCTCCCCAGTGCTGCTTGCGAAACGCTCGAGCGTCCCATGCTGCTGCGTTTGGGGTTTCGCATAAGAATATGCCTCCCGGCTTGAGGACCGTAAAGGCCTGGCGGGCAAACGCTTTGGGATCGGCAACATGCTCGATAACATGCGTAGCTACTGCCAGATCAAACATGTTTTCCGGGATTTCTAACGCCTCAAAGCGACCAAGATAAACTTGATGACCTGCCTTTCTTGCCGTAGCCACTGCCGCTTCGTCAAAGTCGACTCCATACGTCTCAACTTTATCGGTACCAAGTTTGAGATACCAGTCAAGAGCGCGTCCATCGGCGCAGCCGATGTCCAACACCTTCAGAATCCCCGGTGCTTTGCAATATGCCAGGGCCTTGCGCAATCTGCTCAAGTAAACGAACTTTCTGGCTTTAAAAAGAGGCGAGTTTCCTACTTGTGATTCGACGCTTTGCTTGTGCAAGTTGTAAGCGTAATAATTACTCGGATAGATAGTTTTCAGCTCGCTGACATCAGGTCGCGGGTTCAAATAAAGCAGCCCGCACCGGCGGCAACTTACCACCGTAAAGATATCATTGGTAGTGTTGTCGTATTCGTGCTCGCAACCGCTCGTAACGAAGTCGGTTTCGTCGAACCCGCAGTTATTGCAGCGGACTTCAACTTTTGCGATTTCGGACTTCATGGTTGGCAAGTGCTCCCTCCGATTCGAATGGCGATCTGATGCGATCCTTGAAACCTCCGTTATCATTGTAGTGTCGCCGGGGGCATTTCGATGAAGCGAACTCTAAAGACCAAGGTCAAAAGTAAGTCGTGGGTGCGAGTGCAGGGCGGACCGATCCTGGCCTGCATTGATATGGGTACCAACTCATTTCATATGATCGTTTGCCAGGCGACTCCCGAGCGCGATCATTTCGATGTAATTACCCGGGTTCGAGAAGCTGTTCCGCTGATTCGCCGTGCCTTGGGAGCCCATTACATCGACGAGGACGCCATGCGGTCGGCCATACGAATTCTGCGCGATATGAAGCAGAAGGCTTTGCAGCGCGGTGCCACCACCATTCTTGCTGTGGCGACATCGGCGGTTCGTGAGTCGAAAAATGGTGAAGAGGTGCTCAGCCGCATCCGGCAAGAACTCGAGATTGACGCCAAAATGATCTCCGGACGGGAAGAGGCTCGACTGATCTACCTGGGTGTTCTCTGGAGCATGCCGGAACTGCGCGGAGAATTCGGAATCATCGACATCGGGGGCGGTTCAACCGAGATTATCGTGGGAGATCGCCATCATCGTTCCTTTGCCGAGTCCTACAAGCTGGGTGCGGCCAGGCTTACCCAGAGGTTCTTTCGAAAGGGCGAAGCGACTGTAGAGTCGATTGACGAACATCGCGATGAAGTAACAGGCGTGCTTCGTCCCGCAGCTTCCAAGAATGCCGA
>CAZSNX010000669.1:0-2551 GCA_964607945.1 uncultured Candidatus Obscuribacterales bacterium | reverse complement strand
GTTTTCGACCGGCTCTTGAAGAACCATAATGAGAAAAGGTAAATCTTCTGCGGAAGCTGCAAACAGCTAGGTCTAAGACGTTCGGTTTCATAATTTAAATCGTCTCAAGCCGGCCCTTTTCATCTGCGGTATTATCGCCACATCCGGCAACTGGTTGGGTCCGGAGCGTTGAATTGCGGGGTCGGCGTTGAGCGAAAGCGGTTCTTTTTCGAAATACTTTCCACGGACGTTGACCTGTGCCCTGGCGCTGGTAATCGCCCTGGAGAGCTGGCTGGCAACCGCTCACCCGCTTGCAAATCTGCCGATTGCTTCCTTGGAACGCAGCGAGATTTATCAGGCTGTCGCAACTTATCGCCGTCAGACTGGCGCAGCCGACATAGTGCTGTTCGGTTCATCGCTGATGACGGCACCGGTGCTTCAAAGTGAAGCACTGTTCCTCAACAAACCGCTGCCGAAATTCACCCATCGCGAAACACACGTTTTGGAGAAAGCTTTAGAGCGAAAGCTCGGGCGAGAACCGAGCGCCGTCTGCCTGGCGTCCGGCGGGCAGATGGCATCTGATGTTTATCGCACGACTAAAAATGTCCTCAAATCCGGCAAACAACCGGTAGCCATCATATACGGTATCGCTCCCAGAGACTTTCAGGACAATCTCGTGCCGTCCGTCGAGTCTACTCCGGTTTTTCAAACAATTGCCACAGCAGAGGATTTGCCCGAAAGACTTGCCTGCGCTCCAATTCGCGTCAAGCAGAAGGCAGATCTCATACTGGGTCGCCTCTCTCTCTTGTGGAGGTACAAAGCCGACCTACGCACTTACCTCACACTGCGCATGAAAAAGTATATGGAGCGCTTCCTGCCCTGGGTTTGCTTCGATAAATACAACGAGCGGCACGAGTTGAAACAGCAGAAGCGCGGCTTGTTTCCGGAAGAGGCCGCCGGAGTTCCGACAGCATGGCCCGGAGTCGCATTAGACCACCTGACACCAGCACAGATGCTGGCCGACTATGACTGCCGATACAATCCGGTTTGCGCACGCCAGGTCGCCGAGCAGCTATCGTACTTCGAGCGCTTTTTGCAGATCTGCAAGCAGCGTGGAATCGCAGTTCTGGTAATCAACATGCCGCTCAGCAAGGCCAACAAGGCGATGATCGACAGCAGCCTTTTCCAAGACTACTTAGGCAAGACCCGACGGCTCTGCAGAAAGTATGAGGTCGACTATCAGGACCTCAACTGCCAGCCCTGGGATCACGCTGAAAATTTCATCGATACTGTTCACCTTACTCCTGCGCAGTCGAAGCCGTTTATGGAGGAGATGGCTGCACTGGCAGCTCAATCTCAAGTCGCCCTTGCCCTCAAGGGATTTAAATCTACAATTGCACAGCGCGGACACCAGCTTTGATGCGCAAACAGATTCTCTCAGATTCATCGAGCCCGCCAATCCACTGGGCGACGATTGGTTTAACAAATCGTCGCCGCCAACGCATTCGCAGCGCCGCACCTGCACCGCTGCTCTTTCTGCTGTTATTAATTCTGATTTGTATCTGCTTGTGTTCTTGCACTTTGACGCGGGACATCGACAGTACGAAGCAATGGCTCCTTTACATGGAGGCGGCGCATGCAGCCAAACTGCAAGCACGCTACAGCGATGCCGAGCGACTCTACCGCTCGGCCCTGAAAGAATCCGAACGGCAGGGCAAAGAGAATCGGTTGGTTGCGGCCAGTTTAGACAGCCTGGGCTCGCTTTACAGTATGCAAGCTCGTTTCGACCAAGCCGAGCAGTATTATTTGCAAGCAATCTCCACAGCCAAGAACAGCATCGAAAAAAACGATCCAGACCTGGCTTCATATCTGGATAATCTAGCCGAATGCTATTCGACGAAAGGCGAGTTCAAGAAGGCGGAGTCTTCTTATATTGAAGCAATTGCCATCTGGGGCACCATACCGAACCGCAAGACGGATCTGTCGTTGAGTCAGCTGAAGCTAGCAAACGTGTACTACTTTCAAGGCAAGCTCGGCGAAGCCGAACCGCTTTATCAGCTTGCATTACCAATTGCTGCTAAAGCACCACTGGTGGATAGAAGGCTGATTGAGCAGTGCAGCCAATACTACGCCAAGATCTTGAACAAAAGCGAAGCGAAAGAGAGTTAAATCGCTCGGGCGGCGGGAGGCCACCACTTCTAGTGCGGCTGAGCTGCCGGCGATCCAGCGATGCGATCTTGCTCGGTTGCAGGTTGATTCAGACTCGCCACCACGTCCTGATCGGCGGCCACTGAATTCGCCAGCAATGTAAACAGCTTGGCTCCGCCCTGTGCATTCAAGTGGACGGTGTCGAGAAAGTCTTCAGTTTCAAAACCGTTGGCGTCGCAGTAGTCAATCCAATTGGCACCGTACTGTTTGCAGTCGGCGGCTACCTTTTGCTTGAATTCGGCCCAGAATCTTTCCGGCAGTATCTCGCGAGTCGGCCAAAGATTGGGCATTCCTACCACAATCACTTTGATGCCGGCCTCCTTCAAGAAGGCAAGCTGCTTGCTGAAGAAGGCTTGTTCGTTAG
>CAZSNX010000668.1:0-2559 GCA_964607945.1 uncultured Candidatus Obscuribacterales bacterium | reverse complement strand
ACATAGTAAGTATGACCGAGGGCGCAAGCGATCTCTTGCTCATCTTGTTGTTCGCTCGAGACTGCGGGCTCTACGCCCAGGATGGGAAGAACGGAAGAACGATCAGCGTCGTTCCGCTGTTTGAAACAATCGGAGATTTGCGCAAGGCTCCTGAGATCTTTCTTTCCCTGTTAGAACATCCTGTTTATAAGCGATACATAGAACAGCGCGGCATGCTGCAGGAAGTGATGATCGGATATTCAGACAGCGGCAAGGACGGCGGCATCGTCACTTCCAACTGGGAGCTATACAAAGTTCAACAAGATCTCGCTAAGATCTCACGAGCGACCGGCGTACAGCTCCGGCTGTTTCATGGACGCGGCGGCACGATCGGGCGCGGCGGCGGACCGACTCACAAAGCAATCTTGGCTCAGCCGACAAACACGGTGGCTGGCCGGATCAAGATCACCGAGCAAGGAGAAGTCATATCATCGAAATATGCTTTGCATGGCATCGCAGTGCGCAACTTCGACCGATTGGCAGCGGCCACGCTGGAAGCAACTCAGATGCGCGGCTCGACAACAACAACGACAGAGGACAGCGCCGACTGGCACCGATTCATGGAAGAGTTCTCCGGTTGCTCCTATGAAGAATTCCGCGACCTGATTTATGGGGATTCGAGCTTCGTAGAATTTTTTCAACAGACTACCCCCATCAATGAGATCGGCCAGCTTCGTTTAGGCTCTCGACCAACCAGGCGCCAGAAAGATAGTCACTCTATCTCCGATCTGCGCGCAATTCCCTGGGTATTCGCCTGGACTCAAAGCCGCTACCTCTTACCGGCATGGTATGGAATGGGAACTGCATTCGAGCGCCAAATTAATGAGCATGGCATCGATCGACTCAAATTCATGCGCCAGATGTATAAGGATTGGCCATTCTTCAACGTCTTGATTCTGAAAGCTGAGACTGCATTAGCAATAGCCGACATGAATATTGCTCGCTATTATGCCGACGAACTTGTTCACGATGCACAGCTCAAGGAGCGATACCTGGGCCGAATCCTGGCAGAATACGAACGAACGAACGCAGCGGTTCTGGCTATCACCGAAAGCACTGTTTTACTGGAGCGCAATCCATTTCTGCAGCGTTCTATTTCACTTAGAAATCCATATGTAGATCCCTTGAGCTATCTCCAGGTGAGATTCATCAAAGAATTAAGAGAGCGGATGGAAAGCGGCGAACAACTAAATGTTTCCGAGCACAACATTCATGCCGGCGATCGGTTGCTGGAGACGGTATTAATGGCGGTGCACGGAGTTGCCGAAGGCTTACAAAGCACCGGTTAGAATCTGCCGGCTGCAGTCTTCGCTCGCATTAGTTGCACAGCAGACATGTATCCCGGGGTGCCGGCTATCGAGCCACAAGGGTAACTTCCGGCCGCGCAATACCTGACATTTTCTTCTTTGCCAAACTGGTAAAAGCTAGCATCCGGATTAGGAGAATAATTGCGCTGAAAGTAAGTCTGCCCGCCGGCAAGCTCGACATGATCGATATTGCCTTGAGGGAGATAGAAGCGATCTTGCAAATCTTTCGGAGTCAGCAAAATACTGGCGATTAAGTCTTCGGCATTTTCAATTAAGGAGAGAACTCTCGTTTCGACAGCCTTTTTAACTTGTGGCAATTGCTCACCGCTCTTGGAGAACGAAAGGTTTTTCAAGAAGACGGATAACGACTCATATCCCCTGTCCAAGCCAAGCTTTCGCATGCCTGCTCCTTCGCAATAAAGCTCGAAATAGCCGGGTTGAAAATCGCTTTCTCCGTCGACTACAGCCTGAGTAGCGGATTCGAGTTCATTCATTGTGTCGACTGCCAACAAAAACTTGAAAGCCAAGTCAAAGTCTTCTTCTCCATTTCTGTCTTTCCAGATTACAGGCCTGTTGAAGAGCATGACGAGTTTACCGCTTGTGCCCAGAGCTTTCATCTGCTCTGTTCGCTCAATTAAGTGCTCATCCTTAAGGAGCCGAGCAGCCGAAAGTGGATCTGTAGCAAAGATCAAGAAATCGTACGGAAGAGTTCTTGCTGCTCCATCTTGCTCGAAAGTGATCAGATTGTCTGAAGACGCATCGAGCACCCGGGCCGAAGTAATTAGCTCTACGCCGAGTCTTTGATTGATCTGCCCCAATTCTTCCGTAAGCTTCCAGAGTCCACCTTTGACAAATCCCCACTTCCCATCGAAGATGGTACCTGATGACATCAATGGAATCGTAAAAGCCGAGTAAGGAGAATCGACCGACACCGGACCGCTCTCCATTACATCGATTGAGCAGTAGACTTTCATGAGCTCGCTAGTGAAGTAATAATCCATCAACTCGCGAGCAGTACCGGCGATCCAGCGAGTAGCGACCGACTCTCCCAGAACATCGCAAGCCCGTTGCATAGTCGGAACATCAGCGGTCCGGTATCCGTTAATAATGAACTTCCTGACTATTTCAAAGTCACGAAGAAACCCCTCCACATCTCCCTGCTCGTTCCATTTCTGCTTGACCTCGTCCTTCAATGCCTCCGGACGGTCGTAAA
>CAZSNX010000667.1:0-2560 GCA_964607945.1 uncultured Candidatus Obscuribacterales bacterium | reverse complement strand
AGGAATGTCCGCGGACGACGGCGAGGGGGTCGCTTGAGCCGTAGCGGGCTTAGCTGTTGCAGGCTTTGTTGCGACCTGGGTTTTGATTGATTGCTTAGCTTCTTGCGTCTTGGCTTTCTTTGGTAACTTTCCAGCGGACTTGGGTTTTGCCGCGCTTACTGGAGCTGAAACAATTTCTTTTTCAGCTGTTGCCAATGCGATCTTGGTTTTGTTTAAACTGGCGCCAGTTGGGAGATTTTTCCCTTTAGCGATGACTATTGGCGCTTTGGGTTTTTCCAGTGGCGTCGCCACTGGCTCGGCTGCCGGCGTCTGTGGTGCGTACGAGAGCAATATCCTGGAAGGCACCAGGTCTTTGCTGCCGGTCATAGCTGATGCGACCAGGATTCTTTCGTTCTCGGGCGTATGCAGATAGGCGGTAGCATCTACCGGTGTGCGGGATACCAATAAAGTCAGCCTCTCCTGTCCCGGGTTGTCGTCGAACTGGAGAAAGTCGTCAGCGGGCAACGAATAATCAATACCGGCGACTACCTTATTTGATTCGCCGCGTGCTGGATCTGGAAAGAGCACCGATTGTTCGCCGCGGCTTCCGCTTCTGAGCAAGATATAGGCATAACCGTTTACGTTCGGACGAACGTGAAATCGAATTTTGTCTCCAGACTTGAAAGACAGCTTATTGTTGACCCGGATCGTTTCTTTCCCCCGGTGCAGCTCGATCCAGTATTGAACGCCAAGATTCATCGCCTCGGATTGATTGTTCATTTGCGCAGCATAGAGACTCTTGGCTCCGTCGTCCTCGGCTCCGGCAGGACAAAACGTGCCGACGGAAATGGCTGCCAATGCTGCGAGAAATCGGCTGGCTCTAAGCGCTTTCATAGTAATAGTTCCTCTTTTCGGAAAGGTTTGACGACATTGGGGGCCATTACTAACAACTGAGTAAGGTCTGAAAAATAGGAGGATTAATCGCTGTGTGCGAGTTCAAGCCGCGTAATGTAAACGTTTGATGGCTGCTCGATGCTGTTTGCTTTCGGAAAGACTTCTTGGCCGAAAGCACTGGCTGGAAGCTCCACTCCTTTTGTGCTGTTGGTGCTGCTCAACGCTGCCGCCGCCTTCTCATAAACTTTGGCAACAGTCGCTGGCGCCGTGAAGAGATTGCACGGAGTTTTGCTTGAAAGGAAAATTAGATCTTCGGTGCCCGGTGCACCGGTGACCGTAAGCCCGCTGAGTGCAGTGCCGTTGGGCGTCTTGATAGTGTTCTCGCGGGGATAGGTAATAGTTTCTCCTTTGGGATATCGGATGTCGGCAGCTGCGCTATCCGGAAAAAGCAAGTCGATGTCTGTTGGGTTTGTGCCGCGGTGGAGAATGTAGAGAAATGAGTCCTGGGCTAGCTTAATCTGCAATGAAAGTAGCTCGCCGTTGTGGAAGTGCGCTCCCAGCGGCATTACATCCCATTTCGCGTTCTTTTGATCGGCTTTCAAAATAGAAGCGTCTACTTGCTGGTGCAGTGCAGGAATCGCAACCGCAGCTTTTTCGGGTGCATGCGAGTTGGTTGTTATCCAGTAGCCGGCTCCGGCTAGAGCCAGCACTAATACCAATCCTACTACTATGAAAAGAACTTTCTTACTGCCGCCGGGAGCACGAAACTCGAGGTCTTGAATGAGAGCTGTGCCGCACAGTTTGCAGAATTTTGCCGAGTCCAGGCTGGATGCACCGCAGCGGGGACAATCGATGCGAGCAACTTCCGTGCATCCGGCCGGCAACATGCGTGTCGGAATGGCACTCGTTTGAGTCGATGCGCGGCTGCCGTTTTGATCGAGACATTCGTAGACTGATTCGACCCAGAGCAACTGATTTAAGCTGGATGCGCCAGAAGTTGCATTCGGGCTGGCAGGGAGCGTACCGCAGTGCATGCCGATTACTTTGCCTTCTTTGAAAACCGGGCAACCGGCAGCATCGGACGGCAAACTGAGGTTGTGCAACAGGTGCCAAGGATCTCCTGGTCTGAGGCTTCCTAACAGATGACCGGAATTGATCAACGGCTGTCCGGCTACCGGATCAACGCTCAAGTTTTGAATATCGTCGAACGGAGTAAGAGGCAATTCCGGCGCCATGCTCAACGGTAACAAGTCGTTCGATCCGGAAGGACTGTAAGATTGGACTTCTTGAATGTGATTTGCTTTCAACAATTCACTCAAGGTCAGAAACACAGCATAATCGTCGAGGAGAGCCAATCGCCAAATATGGCCGATCGGAGTATTTCCGTCCAGAAACGGCCAAACCGCCTCGACATCTCGCTTGATGTCCGGTGGAAGAACGTTGTAGTTAGGCGCGTTCGCCGCTCTTTGATAGATAGTCGTGTCGCCGCCCAGCTCAAGGAGAAGTTTGGGAATTTCGTCTAATCGTCGGTGCGATTCGATCAGCAGCATATCGGTCGGTCGGCCGATCGCGGTTTGGACCGGCCAATCAGGCTCTCGCCGGGAATTGAAATAGAAGTTGCCGGTTAAGTGTTGATTGACTATCTGGTAAATGGCAATTTCATTGGCGAGCGGACCGTAGGCTGCAT
>CAZSNX010000666.1:0-2563 GCA_964607945.1 uncultured Candidatus Obscuribacterales bacterium | reverse complement strand
AAGTAGCGATTGCCGGCCCGCGACCAATACTCGTAGCGGCATAGACAACTCCCAGCATGTAAAGCATGATTACATTGGCGCGGGCATCCCGCCACTCGAAAAGGAAGCCTAGTAACGTCGCCAGAGCGACCAGTAAGATCGTCAATCCATAAGCAGTCCAATTGACTTTCAATTTCAGATGGTCCTTTTCGGCCACGGACCGATTCCCTTGAAATAGTTTACTCTCCTGACCCGGGAAATTTCGGGACGAGGAGAGATTGCCTACGCGGTTGCCTTGGAAATCGATGCTTGGACTGAATCTTATGCTCACTGGAACTTTCTGTAGGCCATGCGGACTGTCCCCGAGCTGCGGCGGTACCCCGGGGACTGTCTCGCTAGGCGGCGCATCTCAGTGCTTCAGACTGATCCGATTTTATGCGCCTAAGAGTACTCAAAGCACGCCAGCTGACATATGGATTGAGATCGCCAACCAGCATCTCAAGAACACAAACGTCAATTTGGGGATTTTCCGCCAATCGAAAACGAACATCCGCACATTCATCATTTGCCAGCACAATCAGCGTGCTCAGCGGGACGTGTTCATTCTCTGTCACGGACATCCGCACCATGGCGGAAGGGTGAGATGCCAGTCGTATCAGCGTTTCAATCGTCGTGCGAGGATCATCGGCGATGCGCTCCAACAAGTCAATGTCATTCGAAAGCGCCATTTCACTCAATGCTTCACTTGATGCACTCTGCGGTTGCTCAGTTACAGCAATCAGTCCATTGACACTGGTCATCGCGTTCATCCTCTTAACCTCCTTGCTTCGATATCTCTATGAAACACCGAGCTGACGTAAATGAGGCGCAAAGATTGCCTTGCCAAAGCGTAAATTAACCGTAAAGACAAGTACAGCCAACTTTTACAGACAGCCCACCACCCAGGCAAGACGGGGTACATTCGATGTCTGCTCATCCATGACCTGGCAAAAAACCGTATCATAGTCCAGCAATGACCAGGAGATTCGATCGAATCCGGGAGCAAATATGAGCAAGGCAGCAGTAATGCCGTGGGAGCTGGACGAGCGCAATCGACGTCTTCGAGAAGACGTGCGCGAGCTGGGCAATCTCCTTGGTGAAACCATCAAGAAGCTGGACGGGCAAGCAGTCTTCGAAATGGTCGAAAAGTTCCGGCAGCTATGCAAATCGATGCATCAACAGAAGGATGAGAGCACCAAACAAGCGCTGATCCAGCTCATAAACAGCCTTGACATGGAGACTGCCTCCAAGGTAATCAAGGCGTTCTTGACCTACTTCGATCTAATCAACATCGCTGAGCAAATCCATCGATTGCGCCGCCACGCTCAGCAGGACTCGGCCGGAGCCTCCTCCTTTCAGCCTGATTCACTGGCAGAGCTGTTCGATCGCTGGGACAGCTCGGGAATTGACGCGAAATCATTACTTGACACCTTGAGCAATCTAAATATCGAGGTTGTATTTACCGCCCATCCGACCGAGATCATCAGAAGAACCGTCCTGCTCAAGCAGCTCGAAATGGCCGGCTATTTGTACCAAAGAGACCACCCACCGCTGACCCGTTATGAGTCGAAGCGAATTCGCGACGGACTCCTGGCTGTAATCGAATCACTTTGGATGACCGACCATATCTTTTATTTCAAGCCCAGCGTAATAGACGAAGTAAGATATGGGCTATACCATTTCGATCATGTCGTAATCGATGCTGTTATGGATGTGCATGAAGAACTTAAGGAGAAGTGCACAGAACTCGCACGGGCGCTGTCGCTCGATTTACCCGAATCATTGTCTTTCATCACTTTCGGCTCGTGGATCGGCGGGGACCGCGACGGCAATCCATTCGTCTCAACTGAAGTTACCAGGGAAACACTCAAGTATCAAAAGTCAATCATTCTTCGTTGGTACTTGAAAGAGCTGGAGACGCTTTTCAACAGACTAAGTCATTCACTCAATTGGGTAAGTATTCAGGACGAGTTCAAAGCCTCGTTGGAAGCCGACGAAGCGGCCGTGTCAGAACGCACCAGACGCTTATCGAAAAGGTACATGCTGGAACCGTTTCGCCGGAAGCTGCTTTTCATACAAGAGAAGTTGCGCAACACGCTCACCATCAACGAGACCACTTCAGATCAAACTGCCGGTACCGGCATATCCTATCTCAGTTACGGTGATTTTCGACATGAGCTGGAATTGATGCGACGTTCGCTCGCTAACGCCGGATGCGAATCGAGCATTCATGCGCTCGCCCGCTTGATTGACGTGGTCGATGTGTTTGGCTTTCACTTGGCTAAGCTCGACGTCCGGCAACATAGTGCCCGGCACACACAAGCGCTGGACGAGTTGCTTGCAAGCGAAGGACATCCAGAAAGTAGTTATTCCAAATTGCCGGAGCCGGAGCGCATCGCTTGGTTGACCCAGGCACTTAGGAGTGAACGCCCGACTGTAAGCAAGACCAACCATCTTTCCGATCTCAGCAACGAAACTTTCAATGTCTTCCGAACAATGGCTGAATGTCAGGACATGCACGGTGCCCAATCAATGGACACTTACA
>CAZSNX010000665.1:1910-2579 GCA_964607945.1 uncultured Candidatus Obscuribacterales bacterium | reverse complement strand
CAGTTATTATTGAGGGCATGTATCTCGGCTTCTCGGATAAGAGACGGCCGATGACCGATGATGACTTGCTGGCGGCGTTGAAGAAGTTGATTCCGCTTGCGGAGTCACAAAAGGATTCAATCGGGAAGTTGCGACAGATGTTGCTTCAAGGCAGGGCGGTATCTGCGTCTTACAAGAAGAAGAAAGAGGCGCTGGAGAAAGTGCCGCAATTAGAGTCTCTGGATTTACTGGTGTTGGAGGGAGAAGATTAAGGAGATGTCGCATTATTCGAAGATAGACACGGAAATTTGTGATGTCGAGTCGCTCAAACGGGCGCTCAAGGAAGTCGGCTATGCGCATGTCGAGACGCATGTTGATGCCCAACATCTCATTGGGTACCAGGGAGATCGGCGACCGGAAAAAGCAAATATTATTGTGAGACGCAAACATATCAATCCCGCCAGCAACGACATAGGGTTCGTAAAGACGGACAAAGGCACATACAGAGCCATAATTTCAGAATACGACCAGGGCATTCTCGGCAGCGACTGGGTTGATAAAGTATGTAAGATCTATGCCTATTACGCAGTGGTCGAAAAGCTGCAAGAGCAAGGCTTCGTGGTCGAGAGCCAGGAAGGCTCGCTCACTTCAACCAAGGGAAAGGTCCATCTCAAATTGAGACGTAAAAGC
>CAZSNX010000665.1:0-1900 GCA_964607945.1 uncultured Candidatus Obscuribacterales bacterium | reverse complement strand
ACGGTTTTTTCTTCTTGTCGTCGAAGTCGTAAAAGGCTTCGTTCGGGTCTTTTCCGTCCGTGACGTAGTATTTGGCATTGGGATCATTTGGATCGATCGGAGTTGAGGTGGTGCCCTTTTTCTCTTCCAGCGGCTTCGGTGTCTCCTTCTTCTTTGGCTTCTCAGGCTGCAAGACGGTGATTGAGTCTTCCTCTTCTTCAGTCATCTCGACCGGGTCATCTTTGTGCAATGCTTCATAGGCGGACTTAGTTTGCTTGAGCTTATCGGACAGCTCCTGCACATTGCCTGAGCCGGGATTGGTGACTGCCGCCTGATACGCCTGCTCGGCTTCCTGGTACTGCTCGAAGAGCGACTTGTACGTATTTGTTTGTTGCTTTGCAAGCTCCGGATCGAACTTCAAGTCGTCGGCTTGATCGCACTGATTGATCAGTTCTTTCTTGAGGAGCTTGAGCGGCTTCTCAGGCGGCGGATGGTCGTTCCAGTATAAGCTGTAAGTGCCCGGCGGCACGGTTTCGGCCATGATAGGATTTTTTGCATTGCGCCAGACAAGCACACGCCCTTTTGGGATCTTGCCTACATCAGCTGGCGGCAGCAGCGGTTGTCCGAAGGTCTGGCGGTTTATTTGGCCGCTAGATGAGACTTGTTTCTTTACTTTCGTGGTTGGTCCCAGCACGTCCGAAACTTCCTTCTGCGTCTTTGGAGAGCCTGTAGCGAAAAGGATCTTGGTGTCAGTATTGGCAAAGATCGCATCAGCAATATTGTGCGAGTAAATTTTCATTAGCTGGCTCTTGTCCTGAAAACCAAAGTTCATGCCGATGCCGGTATTTCTGATGGTTGCCTGGATATCGTCAATTGTAGGCACGGTTCCGTAAGCTGCGAACTCATCGAGAAACATGGTCAATGGATGATTGAATTTCTTAGTCAGCGGCAACGTGATGAGGAAATTGAGTGCCAGCGCCATCATCGGTTTGTAGTCTTGCCGGTGGACAGGATAGGCAAGATAGAAGGTAAATAATCCATTGCGGAGGTCTTCGACATCGAAGTCGGTGACTTCGGTCAGTTGGCAAAGACGCGGGTCGAGCCAGCTATTGAGTCTTGCGATGAGCCCGCTTACGACTCCAAGACGAAAGTTGATGCTGCTGTTCTTGATGAACTCGCCGAAGCGATCACGAGCTTCCTGGATGCCGTTGCTGTCGATTACTTCCTTGAGTTCGACTGGACCGAAGCGCAGCAGGCTCCGTATGTAACCCATATTCCCGAGCATGCCTTCTTTGGATTTTTTCTTGCCGTTGAGCCCCCAAGCATAAAGCAAGAGCGCCGTCAGTAGCTGTGTTTCAGCCTGCGGCCATATCTGGTCGCCCATGTGCGTATTAGCAGTCGTGTTAGTCACTATAAGCGTCGCGTACTTGATTGCATCGCCTACATCGCTGATGAAATCAATGATATTGAAGCGTGTGGAGTTCTTCAGATCGGATGGGTTAATGTAATATATCTTGTGCCCGTTCTTTCCACGATAACCGGCAGTGTGCCCGTAAACCGTCGGTCTGAGGTCTTCCCCGGCGACGACTTCGGTTACAAAGGCGGAAGTTTTCAGACGCTGGATCAAATTAGGAATAAAGATGCTGCGTGACTTACCAGCTCCTGGCGGTCCGGCAATTATGGCGTGCGCCTCTGTAAACTGGCGCGGCACAGAGACCGGCTGATTCTGAAGTGCTCCCAGCAGCAAACGTGTGCTCAGCTCCTCAGTTGCGTGGTTGGTCAAATAGCCTTCCTGGTGCAATTCAGCGAGGTTAGCAAATTTGCCTGTTCCATAATCGGTCGGTGGCACAACATTAGGCATTTCGTCAGCCGTCTCTTTCGCCTTGTCTCGCAGCTCCTGCTTGAACGACTCCAGTTTCTC
>CAZSNX010000664.1:0-2589 GCA_964607945.1 uncultured Candidatus Obscuribacterales bacterium | reverse complement strand
TCACTCGCGAGGCCTTCAAGCGTGCCGAGGAGGGCAAACGCGCTGAAGAGCCTATTCATCGTGTCTACTTCACCACCGAAGAGGACTTGTTCAGCACACTTTCGCCTAAGCGCATGGAACTGCTCAAGTTTCTCAAGAAGAATGGCCCAATGAGCTGCCGCAAACTGGCCACAGGTCTGAACCGTGCTTACGCCAACGTTCACAGTGATGTGCAACAACTATGTCAGCTTGATTTGATCGAGAAGGACAAGGATCAGAAACTTTCCGTCCCTTGGGATGAGCTGGATATAGCCGTTCCCCTTGTCGCATAGCCCAGGATCTTCCGGGAGCTGACTGAGGTTTACCACTTTCATGGCTGCGCCGGCATGGCGCGGAGGCGCCGCCGCAACCACGAAAGTGTATAAGGCAAGATAAATGCCTTTTTTGTATGCCACCATCGGTGACGCTTTTAGCCAGGACAGACTTCACGAGTGGTCAAAAAACTCCAGGACAAATGCCTAAAATAGGCACTGTTCACCAATAATGGGTAGCATATGTACCACAAGCAGATATTCCGATGCTAAGTTTATTGTTTCCTTTCCTCGCTTAAGCACAATTGGTGATTTGTCTATTCCTTCCGCAACCCAACGGACTTCTAATTTCGGACCGAGCACGTCGCCAATGATTTGCTGTCTGTCTTCCGGGTTCAACATCGCAAGCTGCTGCGTCTGCTGAAGTGATAGCTGCAGTTCCGGGTCAAGAACCAGCTTCAACGGACTCGATCGCTTAACTGGAAAATTCCTGTCTACCTTGTTTGCCCTCTTTCTTGAATCTCCCATCTAGCACCTGCCAAAACTACCGGAAACAACGAATACTTGCAGCGACAGAGATGCTATTGCCATATTCGCTTGTTGCTGCTAGCACACCCCTGACTCTAGCATGCGGCAAATTCAACTAGCTCGAACTAATATGCTCCGCTCAAGATGTTGTTCGGGGTACATTGTTAAAGAGAAGTGACCTCGCTGCAAAGTACTTCTATGGTCGAACAGCCACAAGTTCCTGAAGTGCCGGAAGAGACACCGAAGCCAAAACTCAAGCGAGAACCAGAGAAGGGCGATGGCGGCTCCGGCAAGCCTCCTCGCCGCACAGCCGTAGGAACGGGGGGACCTGATGACGAAAGAAGTGAATGGGAAAAAGGAATTGCGGAATTGCGTCGCTACGACTTAGAAGGGTTTGACCCAGCCGGCCTCAATTCTGATGAACTCATCAGTTGGCCATTACCTGCACTGACTTTTGCGAGAGTAGATCGAGTATCGCACAGCTTGATTAACGACCAAGATAATCAACAGCGAACTAAGCAGTCAGTTGAGCTAAGGGATCCCAATCAATTTCCGCAGCGTGCATACCTGATGGAGGATGCGTTAATCGGCTTGCACAGCCGGAAAGCTAACATAGCGTATTACATAGATGGGCACAACAGCGGCGTCAGGTACTACATAGGCATATCTCTACCCGGTGAGTTTGGATCCGGTATTGACCCCACAGCATCAAATCAGGTTTTTTACGAAACACTCAAGTCGGTGTTGCGCAGCGCATGCAGCGGTGCCGATATATACAAAGACTCCTTCAATGCCGAGCAAATTAAGGCGCTCATCTCGCCAAATACTGTCCATACTGGCATTATCACCGGCATTCCATCACTCAAATCCGGCGGCGGTGGATCTTCCGAGTCCGAACCGATCGATCGCCTGTTCTGCGGATTACAAGGTCACGACTTTGGAATACTGTTTCTATCCGTGCCAATTCCAAGTAAGTTCGTAAGCCAGGAGGAGTTTGCCGTCATTAATCAAATACAGCGCGCTCAGGAAAATGATATTCCAGAGAAGAAGAGGCGTATCAAATACTTCCTGGAACTGCAGGACTCTTACCTCAAACATCTTCAGCTCGGCACCGCCATTGGGAGCTGGCAGGTCGGGGTGTACTTCTTCGCTGCCGATCGTTCTGTATTTGTGCGTTTGGAATCACTCATTCGTGCGACGTTCATCGATGAAATGAGTCGACCCACGCCGATTCGCACTCACGAGATAAAAGGTCTAAAGCCGCACATAGAGCAGTTCGGACTTTTACGTAATCAACGCTCGGAACAAAATGTTCAGTCACTGCTCGGTTATCGTTTTCTTACTCCGCTGAATTCACGAATGTTGTCTGCTTATGTGCACGTTCCACCCAGTAAGGCGACAGTATAGAGATTGCGGAACTCAGAGAAATATTGCTGCACCATATGTGCCACCAGCTCGTTCGGAGCCAATCTCCGTCCACATATCGCCTACAGTTAGAGATGTCCCATCGCAACACAAAACGCAGCCGTCGCCTGGAAGCTGCCTTGCGTCTCTCCCCTAAAATTCTTCCGAGGCTGAATTCGAGCCAGCAATCAAGTGCTTTTACAGTTTTCCGCTTCCCGGGAGAGGGTCCAGAGCTTTCACCAAGATCAATGAGTCTTTCCCAATCTTGGTCTCTATAGTGGTACCAGAGTGGTACCAGCGATATTCAGTTTCTTCTAATTGGAGCGGGCGACGAGTCTCGAACTCGCGACCTACAGCTTGGGAAGCT
>CAZSNX010000663.1:1222-2594 GCA_964607945.1 uncultured Candidatus Obscuribacterales bacterium | reverse complement strand
GATAACGGCAGAGAGAACCGCATCGCCGCCGCCCATTACTTCAATCTCTTCCCTCAACTCATCCCGCTCTTCCGCTTCTATTTTCAGTTCGGCATCCAGCACATCATCAGCACCATCGCCGACACCAGCTTCTTCATCGTCGATCGGATGATAGCGGTTGTATAGCTTGAGCCCGTAATGTGCCAAGAAATCAAAAAGAATATAGCTGGCACCGATACCGGCCATCGCCCCCAGCACATCCTTGCGGACAAAGCTACTGAAGCCAATTCCAAAGATCATTGACGGGTATGTAATGTCATGTGGTATCAACTTCTCATGCAAATCGGTGACCGTTACCGCAATCAGTGTCGCCACAAAAACTGCCATGCCAAATGTTTGCCAGGTCAACCCGAAAGAATTCACCAGCACGACGAACGAAACAGCAGTCGCCAGCTCGACCGCCGGATATTGCAACGAAATCGGTTGCGCGCAATTGCGACACTTCCCCTTGAGAAGCAAATAGGAAATGACCGGAATGTTGTCCCAAATCGCAATTGCCTTTTCACACTTGGGGCAGCGAGACGGCGGCCAAACAATTGAATCGCCCGATAGCGATCTCAGAGCCAAAACATTCAAAAAACTGCCCACAACTAAGCCAATAAGACCTGAAAACAGGCTAAGAGCTAGCGGGTTGGAAGCCGTGCTTTCCATTTCAGGACTGACAGGCACTTTCTAGCTCGAGGCGTTTCCGCGCAACCTACTCATTTGCGCTACGCACCAGATAGGCACCATCTAAAATACAACACTTTTCACAAATGCCCAAGCTGATTTTATGCGCCACTTAGGCGCTTGACATTAAGCCGGCGCGGCAGCTTCCCTCACGGAAACTCCCGCCGTTCCGTCACGACCGTCGAAAAACTAAGCAGCAAAATGATGTAGGCAAGCACGTAACTCAACAAAAGGAAAAGCAGCTCGGCTTCCGGTTGGCGCGAATACATCAAGTCCGCCCTTACTTGAGTGAGCTTAGCGAGATCAGGCAAGAACCAGTAGATAGCCTCAAAAAGACGGGTGACACCGGCATTGTCAGACACTCTTGCTAAATCTCTCAGCGATTGCCCCATGTGGGCGATCAGCCACAATGCCAAAGTGAATACAACGCTCATCACCGGCGTAGCGAAAGTAGAAAAGAAAGTGGCGATTGCCGTCACAAACAACAACTCGACATATATCAGCAGAACTGATTCCATTAAAAGCGGGTTGACAACATGCTCGTGCGAGCAGGTGTAAATGGTTGCTAACAAGAACGAGCCCATTGCAAAAGTCACCAGAAGAACGCAAGTGGCCAGCCCGAGATACTTCCCGAGAATGAACTGCCAGCGCGCTATCGGCTTAG
>CAZSNX010000663.1:0-1212 GCA_964607945.1 uncultured Candidatus Obscuribacterales bacterium | reverse complement strand
TCTCCTTGTACACCAGACTGGTACCGACGAAGATGGCGATGATACCGCCAATAAAGGCGATCGTGGCCAAGCCCAAATCCTCCAGTATCCTCAAGTCCTGACCAACGGACAATGAGCCCAGCAGAATTCCCGCCAGCGTTATCACAAAAGCAAAGACGAGAAAGACATACAAAATCCTGTCTCTTACGGTTTCTCGAAAGGTATTGCGAGCGATAGCCAGGATTGGTCCGAGCAGCTTCGTCATCTAACCACCCCTTCCACGTTCACACACTCCAGAAAATACTCTTCCAGATTCTGATAACCACCACCGCCGGTGATGGTAGAAACCTTTTCACTGCCGACCAGTCTGCCCTTATGCAATACTCCGACGCGATCACAAATTTCGCTGACATCCGGCAGCAGGTGAGAGTTGAAGAAAATCGTTTTGCCTTGATCTTTCAGTTTATGCAAGATTAAACGCACATCGCGCCGTCCGATCGGGTCGAGGCCGGATGTCGGTTCATCCCAGAAGATCAGCTCGGGATCGTTCATCAACGATTGCGCGATGCCGAGGCGTTGCATCATCCCTTTCGAGTACTTTCTAATCGGCGTGCCACCAGCGTGAGACATTGAGACGAGATGGAGCAAGCTTTCGGCTCGTTCACGACGTTCGGTTTTGGCAATGCCAAAGGTCAAACCGGCGAAGTCCAAGAATTCAGCACCGGTCAGATAGGAGTAGAAATACGGATTCTCCGGCAAAAAGCCGATTTTAGCCAAGGCTTGCCGGTCGCCGGCGGGAAAGCCGAGCACGGTAGCAGTGCCGGTCGTCGGTCGAAGCAGTCCAAGCAGGAGTTTAAGTGTCGTCGTCTTACCTGCTCCGTTCAATCCGAGCAGTCCAAAGGTTTCCGAGCGTTCGACCGTAAGAGTCAACCCGTCGACAGCACGAAACTTCTTGCGAAGGAAATGACTGACATGATCTTTAGTCAGATTAGCAGTCTCAATGACCGAGTTGGTCATGAGTTTATGACTTCCTTTCTACCTGCCCGCCTTGCTGCTGTTGCTTCTTAGTTTGATTAATGATACGCTGCAGCTCGGTGACGGCAGCTCTCAGCCTCCGGGACACTTGCATTTGGGAAATTCCCAACCTTCTTGCCACTTCCGTCTGGCTTAGATCTTCATAAAAGGTCAGCTGGACAACTTCGCGCAGCCCATCACGAAGTTGTTTGATAGCTT
>CAZSNX010000662.1:0-2594 GCA_964607945.1 uncultured Candidatus Obscuribacterales bacterium | reverse complement strand
GAGGAATCCGCAGCGTAGCGTCTTGACGCGCGCAGGGTGAGCAAAGCGAGCCCGGCTTTGACATGACATATAGTGGAGCGAAGGATTCCGATGAGGAATCCGCAGCGTAGCGTCTTGACGCGCGCAGGGTGAGCAAAGCGAGCCCGGCTTTGACATGACATATAGTGGAGCGAAGGATTCCGATGAGGAATCCGCAGCGTAGCGTCTTGACGCGCGCAGGGTGAGCAAAGCGAGC
This sequence comes from uncultured Candidatus Obscuribacterales bacterium, assembly GCA_964607945.1. Taxonomy (GTDB): domain Bacteria; phylum Cyanobacteriota; class Vampirovibrionia; order Obscuribacterales; family Obscuribacteraceae; genus JAGVKB01. The sequence goes on along the minus strand of CAZSNX010000662.1, from coordinate 2,359 downwards.
CCGGAGCGCATAGATCGGGTATAAAGAATCCACCCCAACCAGGCGCCGAAAACATTGACAGCCCCCAAGCACAGTTTCAACCTGACGCTCTTCCACAAAGCACTGATCCTGGTGGTGCTTCCGCTTGCTTTTGAAGCGGTTTTCTTCGGCACGCTGCTGAATATGCTTCATCAGGCTGAAGTAGAAGGGCGCCGAGAGCAGCATGCCAAAGAAGTAATGCTTTCGCTCAACCAATTGATGGGTTGCTTGATGGATGGAACCCGCGCAATTGCAATGTATGTGGCATTGCGTCAGGAAGATGCACTCAACAAGTATCTGGAAGTGGTGCGTCCGGTGCCGGGAGAGCTTGCGCGGCTAAGAGAACTGCTCAAGGATGAGCCCGGAGCCAGCAAAGCAATGGATGAGTTTGACGGTTCGGTGCAGGAAGTAATGAATGTCTTAAACGACGGCATCGCGCTGGTCAAGGGCGGCGAGATTCATGCCGGGTTAAAGCGAATCCGTGAAACGCAACGCATCATGAGGGCTTTGAACAATTACATGGACGCCGTGCGGGCTCGCTCCAAAGCGGTAGCGGACCAGAGCTCCGAATTACAAGAACGCGCCAGGCTCACCATGAAACTGATTCTGGTAGCCGGGATGCTTTTCAATGTTCTGCTGGCTGTCTCGTTGGCGTTTTACTTCAACCGGGGGACGACCCGCCGCTTAGGCCTGGTAATGGACAACACGCGTAGACTAGCCAAACGAGAACCGTTGCTTCCGCCCGTGGGAGGCGGTGATGAGATAGCACACCTTGACGGTTTCTTTCGCACGATGGCAGATGAGTTGGAGACAGCTCGCAAGAAGGAGCTCGCCGTTATCGAACATGCCGAAGACGTCATCTGCTCGATTGACTCGGAATTCAAATTCGCCAAAGTGAGTCCCGCCTCGGCCAAAGTATGGGGTTATCAGCCGGAAGAGCTAATCGGCAGCAGATTCACAAGAATAATAAACAAAGAGGACATTGAAAAAACCACTGCAGTAGTAAATCAGATAATGACCGGCAGCGAATCCTTCCCCTTTGAATGTCGTGTAACTCGCAGAGACGGCTCCAGTGTGGACATACTTTGGTCCGCTCACTGGTCGGAGCGCGACGGTTCTCTATTTTGCGTCGCGCATGATATCACCGAGCGGAAGATGGCCGAAGACCTGCTGCGAGCAAGTGAGGGAAGGGTGCGATTGATTGTCGAGAGCATGCCGGTCGGACTGGTGATAACGGACAAGGCAGGCACCATCCAAATGGTCAATCCAACAACCTTGAAAATGTTCGAATATGACCAACCGGAACTGATTGGACAATCATTGAGCATCCTGTTTACGAATTCGAAAGACAGCACGCAAGCTGATTTCATGAGCGAGATAGCAGGCAAGGCGATTGGTCGAATCTATGAAACTGATGCAGTCAGGCAATCCGGATTGCGCTTGCCTGTCCAGCTTTCGTTGACAGGCTTTCAATCCATTGACGGTGAATGTTATCTGTCCGTTATTCTCGACATCACGCAGAGAAAGGAGATCGAACGATTGAAGCAAGAGTTCGTCGCCATGATCAGCCACGACCTCAGAACGCCGCTAACCTCTATTCAGATCTTCCTCAACATGCTGACAAAAGGCACATATGGTGCAATGACTGAAAGCGGAATGAAAAAGGCGGATATGGCCGACCGCAATGCCACTCGATTGATCAATCTGGTTAACGATTTACTGGACATCGAGAAGATGGAATCCGGACAACTGGAGCTCAACCGTCAGCCTTCCACATTGGCAGGACCGATCGAACGATCGGTCGAGTCGGTGCGAGCTTTTGCGGAGAAGAACGGCGTGACGATCGAAACCGAACCAATTTCCACCACGGAGATTTTTGCCGACGGAGACAGACTGGTGCAAGTGATCACCAATCTACTTGGCAATGCCGTTAAGTTCTCTCCTGCTGGTACGGCGGTGATAGTGTCGACGGCAGAAACACCAGATGCTGTAACTGTGCAGATCAAAGATCACGGACGTGGTGTTCCAGCCCATCTCAGGCAAAGCATTTTTGAGCGATTTAAACAAGTGGAGATCAAAGATGCCACAGAGAAAAAAGGCACCGGTCTAGGACTGGCAATCTGCCGAGCAATAGTCGAACAACACGGGGGAGAGATCGGCGTCGACAGCGAAGAAGGCAAGGGCTCCACCTTTTGGTTTCGTTTGCCAACACTGAAAGCTCCGGTTGCCAGTGTATCTGGACTCTGAGAAACCCGATTCCGACTTTTCGACTGCTACTATATGGAAGAAACGCGATAGCCTTGGGTATACCCACCGTATAAGGCGGTACCAGGCGGTACGA
>CAZSNX010000661.1:0-2596 GCA_964607945.1 uncultured Candidatus Obscuribacterales bacterium | reverse complement strand
GTCCAATTTGATCAACCAGTCGTCTGGCTCTTTCCCTCTCAGATGGCTTTTGAGCGCATAAGGAAAGGCGACCAGCAGTTGACCTACTTCGAACTGTCTGTCTGCATCAGCCTCCAAGTAAACCTTCAACTTCAAGGCTAAATTGCGCAGATCGTTGACGAGCTGGCCCCATAGCTTTCGTCCCTCCCACCAGCGGTCGTAGGCGCTGTTCGTTCGAAAAGCCAGCAGAAGTCCGATCACGACTCCGGTTGCTGATATTACTTCGGTGGCCTCCTGAAATTTCTTGACGGGAAAGTAATGATCGTCAAACCAGCAAACCGCGCAAGTATAAATGAAGATGAATGACCAGAGCTGCCAGAACCAGTGAGACTTCGGAAAGAGCGTACCGAGCACTTTTCTCGTCTTTGGCATGGCAGTCCTCATTGTTAAGTTGATGCATTCTAACCGGTAGAACTCTCTGCGAGGTTCTTGATGTGCTTCAACACGCGTAAGTGTATCTGGTGAATGAAGCTGTCTGACCAGATGCGCCAGTAACTGGCTGGCCACATGTGGTGTTGATACCAAGTGGTTCCTTCCAGCCTGGTACCGCCCCCGGCAAGCGGAGTCAATCGAAATTGTCCTTGCCTGGAAGTGAGGAATCCGTCCAAATGCGGTGGGTCCAAATGTTTGTGTAAGGACCATTCGAACATCGGTTGTGGTTGTGATGAAACTGAAAATCGCAACAATCTCGGCTCATTCCAAACTTGAATCGGCTCGACAAATGGCCCGGTGGAGAAGATGCAATGTCTGACTGCTCCGACCCCGCAACCGTAGATCTTTGCTCTGATTGGATAGGCGATGCCGGAGCGAAATAGCAACTCTGTCGGCTCCGGCAGCTTCGAAAACGAGATGACATTGCGCCATACCACCGCTGGTGGTGCTTGAATATCGACGGATGAATGTACGGCAAACAGTGGTGCCGAGGGCGCGGCCGCATACTCTGCTCCCATTAGGAACGGCAGGAAGAGAAAGATCGAAAGTCTAATCAAAGTCGACTCTCCCGGCTTGGTCGGTCGGCGTTGAATTGCCCAGCCGACCAGTCCTCCCATCGAAGCGATTATGAAGGCGATCGGTGATGCCATTAGTAAGCAGATCACGCCTTCGAAGCCATAGACGAACAGTAATCCTGCCAAGCCGGCGAGCGACAACCAGGCTACAACAAGCGATTCAACCAGCTTACGCGGCTGGTTGCGACCATAAAGCACTACCGAACTCATACCAAGGGCAAACGGAATTCCGACGAACAGGCCCCATCCGTAACTCTGCAGCACGGTTGTCCCCAGTATTGCCAAGCCATAGGAGATTGGCTGCGGCACCAGAATCGCTACAAGTGCGCTGGCAAGCCTGTCTTCCTTGATGAGTTCGGATGGCAGCAGCTTATTCCAGCCGTTTTGAGCTCTTTTGGCAGAGGTGGTGCTGCTGCCAAAAACCTCCAGGGCATGCTTTGCATCCAAGGACTGCTCGTGCTCGCTGCGCTCGGAAAGGCTTGTCGGCAGTTCGTTTTGATGATCCGGAAGCGTGCTCGGCTTGCTATCTTGACCGGTGGCGCCCAGCATTAAGCTGGGTGAGACTTCGCTCGTTCTTGACGGCAGAACACAAAGTACGAAGAAAAGGAGAAGGTTTACTCCTGGAATGAAGAACAGCTTTACCAGCCACGCCGGCAACTCGGTTGCGCGCAGTCTCTTTAGGGTCAAGGCTACTCCGCACCAGATAAATGGCAATGCAAGCGACAGCATGGTGCCGTAGTAGGCGCGCAGCTCCGCTGAATTCGACACGACATCGAGAGCGGTGCCGGGCATGAAGTAGTCAAGGATGAACCATGATCGATGAAAGACGAACCAGCTAACCGTGCTGTCAATGGCGTACTTGAGGGTGAAAAGCAGCAGCCCAAATCCGAGGTAATGCCTGCGGCTTAAGGTACCGTCTATGCGCCACAGCTCTGAGATGGGGATGCGGGCTGGTGTTTGCCTCATGGCATCGCAGAGATATCCTTCGCTTGAAAAATGGATGTATCAACTTTGTGCGTGTTGCCGTTGTAATTTTAGTAAACTGTTGCTGTAATGTGAAACTGGCATCAACGTCCACGGGAAGATGGCTTAAGGGTTGAACGGAGTTTCTGCCCTGGGCGACAGGTGGAGTAGAAGTTATGAAGGTTGCAGTGAGCGGCTCGTCCGGACTCGTGGGTTCATCGGTCGTTTCTTTGTTGACGGAAAATGGGCACAGCATCTCCAAGCTGGTGCGAACCGGCTCGAAGGACAACTCTCCGGACGGCAAAGCAACAATTGCTTGGAATCCTCAGTCCGGAGAGATCGAGAGCAGCAAATTAGACGGGCTGGATGCGATTGTGCATTTAGCCGGCAGGAGTATCGCCTCCGGTAAGTGGACTCCGGAGGTAAAGCGGGATATTCGAGAAAGCCGGCTCAATGGAACGTCGCTTCTGTGCAAAGCTCTCTCTAAGCTGTCGGCTCGACCGAGGGTGTTAGTATCAGCATCGGCTGTTGGATATTACGGAGATCGTGGCGACGAGGAAGTGGACGAGGAGAGCCCGCCGGGCAAG
>CAZSNX010000660.1:0-2617 GCA_964607945.1 uncultured Candidatus Obscuribacterales bacterium | reverse complement strand
TGATGCCGAACTACTTTTTGGCTCGGCCGTTAAGGAACTGGAGAAGTCCGACCAGGTTACCGATCGGCTGATCTCCGGTCTGGAAGGATTGACTGCGGTACTCGAGAAGCAAGGCAAGAGCGCACAGGCGCTGGAACAGGTTGCCAGGGTGCTGCTGCTGAAGGAAAAATCTGTCGGGCATCGCAAGCCTGAGCTGACTCCCACGCTTGTGGTCCAAGGGCGTCTCTATGAGGCTCTGGGGATGACGACTGAAGCCATGCTTACTTACAAGCGGATTCTAAAACTGTGCGAAGATGCCGCAGAACCGCATGCGGATCAGGAGCTGGTGGCTCTTTGCCGTTTGTCGTCGCTTTATCGAGCGCAATCAAAGCCCGCTGAGATGGAACAGATGATCCAGCGCGCTTTGAAGCTGTGCGAGAAAGACACCGTCAGCGGCTATCCGCTCAAGTCCGTTGTGCTGAACGAGATTGGTAGGCTCTATGAGTTGGATGGTCACTATCAGGCTTCGGTGTCGTTGTATAAACAGGCGTTGCAGGTGATCGAGCATTCCCTCTCGCCCGACCATCCGGAGATGGCTGAGCAGATAGCGCGAATAGCTCGGTGCTATGTCTACCAAGAAAGTTTTGTTGATGCCCAGATTTTATACTTGAGAGCTGTTGCCTTGCGGGAAAAGGCCGCCGGCATCTACGCCCCTACCTTGTCGCCACTCTTGTCCGAACTGGCTGCTGTTTACTGCAAGCTAGGCAAACCGGCCGAATCGGAAGCAGTCTATCGGCGGGCGTTGGATATTGTTACGAAAACCTCCGGTGAAGACTGTTACGACGCTGCCTTTTTACTGTCGGAGATTGCTGAAATATGCGCCAACGACGGGCGTTCGTCGGAAGCCGAGCACTTGCTAAAGCGCTCGTTGGAGGGGATGGAGAGGCATCTTGGTATCACTCATGCGAATCTCTGTCCGATTCTTTCTCAGCTGGCAAATGTTTACCTTCAGGAAGGCCAGCTCTTTTCTGCTGAAACTCATTGTCGCCGGGAGTTGGAGATAACAGAGGATGCCTTTGGTCCTGAAAGCAGTGCTTTGCTTCCGGCTCTGAACAATCTGTGGACGATTTATTATCAGCAGAAGCGCTTCATGGAGGCGGAGCCGGTAGCGCTCCGGCGAGTGTCAATCAATTACACCACCAGAGGCCCGGAACATCCGGATGTCGGTCGAACGTTGGCAGATTTGGCATTACTCTACCGATTGGTCGGTAAGCACCACGAGGCCGAGCCGCTCTATCTGCGCGCGATGGGTATTCTCGAAGAGGCGCTGGCTGATGGTTCTCCTGAGCTGTCAAGCCTGTACGCACGGCACGAAGAATTTCAACGCGAACTCAAAGAGCTCGACAAGAAGAAGAGTTGGAAGCGATTCTTGCCCTGGTGAACTAGTCATCATTTGTGGGTGGATTTATCTTGAATCTTGTGGGCGCCGCCGCAGCTCACTATGTGAATGCACTTTTTGTATTACTATAAGAGATAATAAGAATCGGTAAAAGTAAGAACGTTTCGAAGCTGAGGCGGAGCAGCTGGGCGCGATTGTACGCGCTTGCAGCTGCTCCGCCGCCGCTGTTCTCGAAACGTTCTAGTATGCCTTTCCGGACACCGGAATCGTCGTGACCGGCACCCATTCTTGCTGTTCCTTGGAGAAGGCATAACGAACACCATTGAACTCCAGGCGGAACAGGAAGCCGAGATACTGCGCCGACTTTCCGCAGGCGTGGAAGCGGTCTCGGTAAAGGGTGTAGATATCGGCAGGCTGGCAAACCAGCTTGTCGATTCGCAGTTTCAGAACGATCGCTCCGGGGTCGGCAGGACTTCTTTCGCGCCCATCGACCACAAGAGCAGAGCCCTTGATGGCGTAGTTGACGAGATCGTGCACGCTACCGGTAAACTCGCGGATGCGGCGCTTCTTGCGAAGCGTTTTGAGCTCCTTGAGTGGTTCGGGGCGGACGCGATCTTCGTCGCCGACAGCCTTGTCTGCAATCACCACGATCGCCCAGGCTGCGTCCTTGTAGTTGGCAGCGCGGAAGGAGCTCGGCTTGAGCACCTGTGCAGAGCGATGGCAGGCGATGATTTTGCAGATTCGGTTGACGGTAGACTTGTCAAAGCCAAGCTTGGTCAGGTACCCCTTGGCCCATAGTGCGCCGGCGCTGGCGTGGTTGTCCACGTCAATCGCTCGTCCGACATCATGCAGAAACAGTGCAAGCGGGATGATGATCTCTCGCGTGTACCGGTCGAAGATGTGCGGCGCGCGGCGGTGAATTTCAGCGGTCAGAGCAATACCGACCTCAAGAACTTGAAAGGCGTGCCCTTCGTCGTGCTTGGTCTGGCTGGAGCTGAGCTGATCACCTTGCGCGTAGAGTTGGCGTACTACTGGGTCTTGGAATACAAAGTTGCGACGCCGCTTGGCAGTTCGCAAACCCAGCATAGTTTCCTCGATTATTTGCAGGCGTTAGAAAGCAGATTCAGCCCCTGCAAGTTCGGCTGAATCGCTGTTTGAAAGGAGACCGGTGAAGGTCTCAGAAACATTTGTCATCGCTTCTTCGAAAGAAGAATCAGAATTCTTGCTAATTAAGCCGGC
>CAZSNX010000659.1:0-2631 GCA_964607945.1 uncultured Candidatus Obscuribacterales bacterium | reverse complement strand
AAAGTTCCAAATCGGCTTCACGGCCGCAATCAAGAGCGTCCAACACTTGCCGGAAGATTTCCGTAATCAGCTCACAATCAACGTCGGCACCATTTGCGCCTTCTCCCTAGCCAAGAAAGACGCCGATGTGCTTGGTCCATCGATGTTCCGGGTGGACGGTCGGAAGGTCAAACACCAAACCATTCAGAACATTTTCAACAAGGTCAATACTTCTCCGCAGTTCGAGCTGATTTCAGACGAAGAAAAACTCAACATCGACCGCCTGGTCGGTCAGGAAGAGCGTACCTATTTCTGCTATCGAGTCGGCACCGTTGCTGGTGTATTCCACATGAAGGCTCACGAGTTCAAAGATGTGCCGGATAAAGATGTGAACTGGTCGCTAGTGGATCAGATCTACGGGAATAAGAAGAGTGAGGTGTAAACCGCTCCGGTAAAGCGTCCAGCGAACAAGTCCGAATTGGGTCGCCTGGCGGACTGAGCCGCCGCGAGCCGATAAAGCAGTTATAATTGATTAGGCTGGAACCGCACAGGATTCAGCATTTGGGACTGATAGAGTAGATGGTTCAAGAAGCCACTGGCCGCAATATCTGGGAAGACAAGATCGCCGACTTACGCCGGTACGATCTGGAGTCCTTCGAGTTGGAAGGCATCAACCCGATGGACATTATCAGCTGGTCGGTGCCCGAACTCACTTTCGTGCGGGTAGACGGAGTGCTCAGGTCTTGGGACATCGAAAGGGAGAAGCAGCAGCAGAATCAGCAACCGAACCAGCAAAAGGATCCCAACCAGCTTCCTCAACGCATGTACCTGATGGAAGACGCTTTGACCGGTCTGCACAGCCAGAAAGCCAATCTCTGTTACTTCGTGCATGGACATAAGGCGGGCGTCAACTATTACATGGGCATCTCTCTGCCCGGAATTGGCGAGGGCGGAAATGGCGCAGCCGAGTCCAGTAGTGTCTCTTACGAGACTGTCAAATCGATCCTGCACAGCGTTTACAACGGCGTCGACATCTACAAAGAGCCTTTCACCGGCGAGCAAATGAAAAATCTGCTCGGACCGCTCACCACTCATACCGGCATCGTCACCGGCATTCCGGCGCTCAAGTCGACCGGGGGAGATACGTTTGAATCGGAGCAGATCGAGCGCCTGGCCAACGGTCTGCAAGGTCATGATTTCGGCATTCTGGTTCTGGCCGTGCCGATTCCCGGTAAATTCGTTAACCAGGAAGAATTTTCAGTAGTCGATCAGATGCAGAGGGCCCAGGAGAATGAGGACCCCGAAAAGAAGCGCCGAATCAAGTACTATTTGGAACTGCAAGACGCATATCTCAAGCATCTTCAGTTGGGAACAGCGATTGGCAGCTGGCAGGTTGGTTGCTATTTCTTTGCAGCCGACAGGTCGGTCTTCGTCCGATTGCAATCTCTAATCAGAGCAACGTACACTGACGAAACAAGCAGACCAACGCCGCTTAGAACTCATGAGATTCGCGGTCTGAAACCGCATATCGAGCAGTTTGGCTTGCTGCGAAATCAGCGCACTGAGCAGAATATCCAGTCTCTCTTGAGCTATCGATTTCTCACTCCGCTTAATTCGCGAATGCTCTCCGCCTATGCTCACCTTCCCAAAAGGGAGATGCCTGGCTTTCGTGTAAAGCGCTCTGCCGAATTCAGTCTGGCGCAGATTCCTCCCAAGAACCCGGACCGAGTGATAGCCGTAGGCAATATCCTGGACAGGGGGTTAGATACAGGCAACCTCTATTACATCGACGTGGACGCCCTCCAGAAACACACAATCGTCTGCGGTGTCACAGGCGGTGGCAAGACGAACACCTGTTTCTATCTACTTAACCAGCTGTGGAAGTTCAAAATTCCATTCATGGTTTGCGAGCCAGCCAAGTCGGAATATGATGCTAATGTCCGAGACATTCAAAGGAGTCGGGCAAGCCTTTTCACTGGGCGACGAAACCGTCTCCCCCTTCCGGCTCAATCCCTTTGAAATCATGAAGGGCGTCAAAGTACAAACTCACCTCGACGCGTTGAAATCAGTGTTCAACGCATCGTTTGAAATGTATTCCCCGATGCCGCAGGTTCTGGAGAAAGCGCTCAACTCCATTTATGGCGTTCGCGGCTGGGACCTTGTGCAAAACCGCAACCGGCGTTTGCCGCCAGGAATGGTGCCCGGCGACGTTGATTGCCCGCCGGAAATCTATCCGACCATGAAGGATCTCTACGAAATTATCGACCCTACGGTTGAAGGATTCGGATATTCAGAGCGGATCGGACCTGACGTGCAAGCCGCTCTCAAAGCCAGAATCGGCTCACTGTTAATCGGCGGCAAGGGCCAGATGCTCAATACTCGCCGATCGATTCCGATGGACATCCTATTCGGAAGACCGACCGTGGTCGAGTTGAAGATGGTTTCGGAAGACAGCGAAAAGTCATTCCTGATGGGAATGCTTCTCGTCTTCCTCTATGAGTATCGAGAAGCGCTCGGACCGCACGACAATCTGCAACACGTCATGATTGTCGAAGAAGCTCACCGCTTGCTCAAGAACGTCCCCACCGGTCAAAGCTCTGATTCAGCCAACCCGGCAGGAAAGGCGGTGGAATTCTTCACCAACATGCTTGC
>CAZSNX010000658.1:0-2637 GCA_964607945.1 uncultured Candidatus Obscuribacterales bacterium | reverse complement strand
GTCTCGTCCCAAACGCATGAAGTTCCACTCGAGAGGACCACATACGGTTCACAGCCCAGGAGGACTCCATGAAACGATTGATCATCGCCGCCGGTTTGCTTATTGCCGCCAACACCACATTTACTTATTCTCCGGCGATCCAGGCCCGAACCACACACCAGATTACACGCGGCAACACTGTTGTCTGCGCAACGGTCTGTCAAAATACCCTTTCTTATTGCACAAGCGTGGTAAGCATGGAGAGAAATGGAATGCCGCAAGACCGCCAGCAACTGCCAGAAGCTTGCCGCCATACCGCCAACGAACCGGTCCAACTGAGCGCTAGACACCAGCTGCGATACCGCTAATCAGGTGCTGCCTCAACCTCAAACGACTCGCCTGCGTACTCAATGCGATCGCCGCTGACAAGCTTGCGCCCGCGGCGGGTTTCAACCTCACCATTGACCTGCACCGCACCGCTCTGAATCAGATGTTTCGCCTCACCGCCGGAATCAACGGCTCCAACAAGTTTCAAGTATTGATCAAGTCGGATAGTCACCGGTTCCATTTGCTTAAACGCTTTCTCCAATTAGAAGTGGACTGTCTACGGCTCGCAACCATTTGCGAAAGCACTTACTGAATAACACTGCCTCCCAGATCGGCAATATCATCTTCCAGGTTCTTCATCTTGAGGCGATCGTCTTTACCATGATTGAGCAACCAGCCGGCAATCGCGTCAATGGTTTGAGCGCGCATAAAGGTCGTCTCCAATTGAAGGTGCCCGAACTTGCCACGCCATGCCAAGTTTTGATCTACCGAAGGCATATTGTTCATCAAGTCAGTGACATGCTTGGGGGAAACGCATCCGTCTTTGCTGCCTTGCAAAATTAGCACGGCCAGATTCCGGTCCGTATCCTTTCCCCATTTTGCGGTCTTGTCTACGAACTCGTCGGTCGATATCAATGCACCCAGGGTGAGCTTTTTGAGAACCATGGGATCGTCCAACATCTCATCCTGGACTTCCTTGCGCTCGGACACCAGCTCTGCAAAGAATCCCTTCATATCCATTTCGTGATGAGGCGTCACGACCGCTTTCAACCCTTGTTTGATTTGGCCCTTTCCGGCAAACATATCGGCGTTTACTTTTACCGCCGGCGCAGACAGCACAATTCCTTGCAATAACTCCGGGTGCTCGGCTGCGAGCTTGACGCAAAACGTGCATCCCAGGCTCTCACCCAGAGCAATCAGCTTAGCGTCGGGAAATTTCTTTTTCACCAATTGAGCCAATTGCACGATCGACTCATAGCTCTTTTCGTGATTGACCTTGGTTTTGTCGTCTTCAGCGGTGCTGAACTGTTTCCCATCATCAAACTTGCAGCGACCGAAACCGCGCATGTCCAGAGCGACAAAACCGATGCCGTTTACAGCCAGACTGCGTGCCAGCACTCTGAATCGCCGGCCGTGAAGCGTCAAACCATGCACTCCGACCACGACCGCCTTGACCACTCCCTCAGCCGGCATCCATTCGTAAGTCGGCATATTCAGAGCCTTACTGTAGTCTCCGTCTTCGGAGTAAATGTACTTGGAGGCAAGTTCCGGGTTGAGTTTTTCGACGTATTTGGCCGGCATCGTGCTTTCTCCGGCTCCGGCCGGTGCGGCCGACAACAAACACAAGAGTCCAGACAGAAACATAATCGAAACTCTGCCAGCTAACGAAAATCTCATAAGACCGATTGACCCCCCGAAGAGACCGAAAAAGCAAGCGCGACAGTTGCTAAGAAGTATACGATAGCATAGCCTCCGCTCATTCGAAACCGCTCCCTCCCGCTGGCACAACTGTCAATGCCAGCATCGCAGTTATCTGTTGTATTTGCCTGCCAGTGCCGGTCGACGACCAGATGTTGGGCATTGCAATCTAAAAAAACAAGCGGTAACTTCTCGCTAAGGCATCTACTCAATTACCGTACCAGGGAAGTAGTAATTCAAGATCTCCCGGTATGTTTTACCGAGACGGGCTTGACCGGCTGCTCCCCACTGACACATTCCGACTCCGTGCCCGGCGCCGGTTGAAGACAGCTCGATTGAACCATCGGCCGACTCCGCAATGCTGAATCGAGTACCCGGAACTTTATCCCAGCCGAAGTTTTTGCCAAGTTTTATCCAAAAGTCATAGCCGCGACTGCGTTTGCCATTGCCGAGCACAATCTCTAACGGACGCTTCGCACTATCTACGGTGCCCACCCTCGGCAGCCCGCTGCCAAAAACGCGAGAGTATCGACTCTTGGATATCTTGCTCCTGGTTGTCTTCAAAAACGGTGAGTCTTTGCAGAATGGGCAGTCCTTTGCTTCCAGATACACCAACTCCTTGGCCTTCTTTCCAAACATCTCATCACCGGCGCTTATGCGGCCAGCACAGGTCGAATGATAAAAAGGCTGAATCGCTCGGTGATCGTAAGTAAGTACTTGCCCCCACACGCTTTGCACTGCCGACCTCACATCAGGTCTACTGTGCTCGGCACCGAGATATGCTTCCTGCTGAGTCGTATCACCCAACTCATCATTGACTTTGTACCGAAACAGCCTTGTCTGAGTCAGCACCGCTTGAGCTTTTAGCGCCTCCACCGGCCAATTCGGAAGAGTCTCGCTGCCGACAACTGC
>CAZSNX010000657.1:0-2644 GCA_964607945.1 uncultured Candidatus Obscuribacterales bacterium | reverse complement strand
GGACTCCTGAAAGGCCTCGCCAGCCTGCATCCTGATACCGGTTCATTCCCTAAGAAACATCCAATTGCCGCACCGTTGCTGCTGCTTGTATCGATCACAGCAATGGAATTCCTGGCCGCCTTGCCCGGTTCACTCTACTTGCTTTCATTCCTTGTTTGCGTACCTTTATGTGTCGCTCAATCCTGGCTAAATGCCTATTGGGTTTCAGTCGAAGATCCACCTCGCTTGGTAAGACACGCCTTTTCAATCAAAGAGCTGGCTGCTATCATCATCGGCAGTCTGTGGCTGGGCTTGGTGCTTGCCGGTTTTTTCATAGTGCCGAATTTCAATCACGCCCATTAAGGTCGGCTCGCATTTTCACTTGCGAATCGAGGCCGGCACCAGCTGTAAAAGTCCATTTGTTTCGAGAAACTGTCTAAACAGCTCAGCTACATCTGTTTCTCCTAGCTGATTGACAGGCTGAAACTCGGCGATTCGCTTGTGCACGCTGAAGCCGGTTTGAAGGTCAAGCGGAATGCCTTCCGGGTTAAAGCTTTTGGAAGTGTACGAAACACTCACGATTCCCGGCTTTAGCGGAACATACGTTTTTATATCTTCGCGTCGAAACAAGCCTTCTATCTTGCCGCTCTTTCTTCCCACCACGACAGTAGTAGCAAGGATACGCATTACGACTCGTTCTTCGCCAATCTCCTCCGGTCCATACCAATGAACGATGTTGTACAGATAATGTGCAGCATCTTCACTACGGCTGGTGCCCGATGTCGTGCTGAGATGCCAGATGTCCGAGCGAGCATCACGTTGATAACCACGCGCCTCCTGCCCGGATGGATTGAGCTTCTGATTCAGGAATGTAGTCTTTCCGCTTATGTACTCATAAGACTTCACAACCACTGATTCCTCGATCTTGAACGTGCCGGCAAACCAATTCGGCACTCTGTACCATTCACTGGTCTCTCTGATCGAAGGAAGCGATGAAGGTCGGAAGTCTAAGCCCGGTCGAAGCTCCTCATTTGTCGGTGCCAGCTTATCAGTATGCTGCACCTGTCCTTTCAAGGTCACTGCCGATGACCCCCGAACAGACCGGCCGGTGTTACCACCAACGGCCGGTCCAGCAGTTTGTGTTCTTTCGGTGGAATCGTCCTGCCAATCCGAAGCTCCAGCCGCCTGAAAACCGCTCAAACCGACCATTGAAATCAAGAGAGCAACTGGCGCGACTTGCCTGTATTCGCTTCGCAATTCCAACCTCTAGAAACCGTGCTTTTTCGCCCACTTGACTAACTGAGTGGTGCTGGTCAATTCCAGCTTCTGAGTTAGGTGCAGCATCGCTTCCTGCAGCGCCGCCTCCGATATTCCAATCCGTTCAGCAATCTGTGGTGGCTTTCCACGCTTAGTCAACTGCCTTAGGATCGATCGCTCACTGGGGGTCAAGCGAGTCAAATGTCTCGGCAATGATGGTGAAACGATGCCACGCGAACCACGCGTAACCATCAGCATAGCCATGCGGATCAGTGCCGGCGCATCGGATTTCAAGACATAAGCGACAGCACCGGCATCCAACAAATCTTGCACCTCAGAAGCCTTACTGGCGCTTGCGAATGCAATTACTCTGGCACGGGGCAATGATACGAGCCGTTTCAACAAATCCGGCATCGTCATCAATCCCGGTAGATGCAGATCCAATAGAATGACGTCCGGCAGCAGCTTCTGAGCAGTCTTCCAGGCATCATCCGAAGTCTCGGCTTCGGCAATTACTTGTATCACTCCGGGCGTGGTGAGCTCGGCAATCGCCTGCTCCCGCGTTGGTGCGTGATCGTCAACAATCATCAATCGGATCATCGTGCTCTTCTTTCGCTGGCTCAGTACATCGGCAAAACTGCAATTTCATAAGAATACACCGTTAAGTTGGGCGACTCCTTATGCTATTGCGGTTTCCCCCACTGTTCCGACCGGTAAGACAGCAATGATCCAGTGAAAGACCATCCAATTCCATCTCAACGATCGCTCACACGTGCTCTCAATCACCGCAGGAACCTACCGCCAAGCTGTCACGTCGACTAGTCCCATATCAAGCATATATAATGACCCGAGTTAATCCGACTTACCTTCAACCGAGCAAGAAATATCATGAGAAAAGTGCCAATTCTGTCGGCTTTGTCGCTCGCAGCGCTTGCGTTGTCAGTTGTAACTACTTCCAGCTCGTTAGCATGGCCAAACAAACACGAGGGAACCAAATTGTCTCAACAAGTATTTCCGAACGCCCCTGACGACCGGGGAGTCATCACATCAAGATCAGGATTGAAGTACAAAGATACACAAGTAGGATCAGGTCCAATGCCGCAAGCAGGACAGACCGTTGTAGTACATTACACAGGTTGGCTGCTTTCCAACGGACAGAAATTTGACAGCTCGCTCGACCGCAATCAGCCCTTTGAGTTCTTGCTGGGAGCCGGTCAAGTTATTAAAGGTTGGGACGAAGGCGTTGCCACCATGAAGGTTGGTGGTAAGCGCAGACTCCAGATTCCACCTGCGTTGGGTTACGGTGCGCGTGGCGCCGGTGGCGTTATTCCTCCCAATGCTACTTTGGTATTCGATGTAGAGCTATTGGGCATTAAGTAACGCTGGACAATCGTCGGACTGCAAGCCT
>CAZSNX010000656.1:0-2664 GCA_964607945.1 uncultured Candidatus Obscuribacterales bacterium | reverse complement strand
GGAGCAGTCTACGCGGCAAGCAAGAGCACACGTTACATCGAATGGGGCGCACCCAATTCGATCATCAACGCAACCGGAGTTTGGCGCGTAGTACTAAGCCTATTCATCTCGCCGTTGGTAGGATTTGCCGGAGGCGCAATCTTTCTTGCAGTCGCATTGTTCCTGCTCAGTAGGGCAAGCACGAAGGTCAACAAGAGCATAAAACGATTGCAATGGATAACAACTGCAGCCGTGGCTTTTGGACATGGTGCCAACGATACGCAAAAGACGATGGGAATCATTGCGCTTGGGCTAGCCGCTGCCGGATTCGCACACGAGCCTAGCATACCGCTTTGGGTGAGATTCTTAACCGGTCTGGTGATGGCATTGGGTGTGGCATCGATGGTGCCGGGCATTGTCAGACGCGTCGGCACCGGAATTTTCAACGTGCGACCGCTGCACGGTCTGGCTACGCAAGCTGCGTCGGCGGGAATTCTCATCACCGGCTCTGCAACCGGCGGGCCGCTGTCGGCTACCCAAGTCATCTCGTCTTGCGTAATGGGCGTGGGATTTGCTGCCAGACGAAAAGGCGTGCATTGGCTGGTGGCCAAAGACATGCTGCTTGCCTGGTTTTTGACTATACCTTCTGCAGCGCTACTGTCTTGGACACTTTACAGCACCGGCTTTCACTGGCTGACCGATTTGCTCGTAAAGTAACTAATCCAACTCTTTGGCAATTACCAGGAAATGAAGACCTTCGACCAGCGCTTCTACTCCACTCTCAGGCGCCAAGAATGGCTCGGTATCACCCGTCTCTTCGTAACCCATCCGCATGTACCAGGCCAACAGCTCATCTCGGCCGGCAAGTATCCACATTTTTGCTTTGTCGCAACCAAACACACCGAGAGCATACCGTTCGGCGCAATGCAGTAACGTCTTGCCTATTCCGCCACTTTGCCTGTCGGGATCTACAGCCAGCATACCGATGTACGCACAATCATCCTGCTTCTCAACCAGGATGCAGCCGGACAGCTCCTTCCTGTTGTCAATCAGTTGCTCTGCAACCAAGATTACTTTCTCAGACGACGAGATGGTCTCCCTAAGCTCCGGTTCGGTTATGCGCGGCCCTCTGACCAGCTTGTGTTCGTTGGTCCAGGAGACTTTCTCTTTGCCACCTCTATACGCGAATCTAATCAGTGGCTCCAGTTGCGCCACATCTGCAAGGGTAGCCGAACGCACATCGCTAGCCGAGATTCGCGATTCAATGGTCTTCATCACAACATCCTCCAAGACACAGCAGATTATGCGCCTTGGGATTAGCTGCGTCGAGCAAGACAGCAATTAAATTATGGACAGACATAGACTATTAAGTTTCGCTTTCTTACGACCGCATGCAGCAGCAGCAATGATAAAAGTGTGGATGTTGGCGTCACGCAAAAGATGAGGACACGGAATTGAACCTGTACGAATATGAAGCCAAGAGCATTTTTGCCCAGTTCGGAATAACTCTTCCACCGGGTGCTCGCATCACAAAGCCCGAGGAGTTGCGAAAGATTCACTTTGGTTTTCCGCTGACATTAAAGTGCCAGGTTTTATCCGGCGGTCGAGGGAAAGCAGGCGGAATCAAATTTGCCAAAGATCTCAAGGAAGGCGAGGAGCTCGCCAAGAGCTTACTCGAATTGACGATTGGGGGCTCCAAGACTGAAAGTTTGTTGGTAGAGCCGAAGGTATCAATTGCACGCGAACTCTATTTGGCAGTGACGCTGGATCGGACTCACGGTTGCCCGATTTTCATCGGCAGCGCCGAAGGCGGAATTGAGATTGAGTCATCCGAAAATGTTGTCACTTTGCCGATTCCATATCCGTTTCATCCGTACGTTGCACGTGACCTGGCTAAGAAGTTAGGTCTGAAGGGAAGTCTGTTGCTGAAAGTGGCCGATGTCGCAACCAAGCTTTATCGTGCCTTCGAAACGCTTGATCTTGACCTGGCAGAAATTAATCCACTAGTAATCACAACCGGCGAAGATGTGTTGGCGCTCGACGGAAAGATGATCGTCAATGATGATGCTCTAGGGCGTCAGGAACTTTTCAAAGGTTGGCAGTCGAAACACCTGGTCGATCTGTCAGACCGCGAGTGCAGATCAAGAATGATGGGGTTGAATCTGGTCGAGCTGGACGGTGATATCGGCATTTTGTGCAACGGCGCCGGACTGACAATGGCTACTATGGACATGGTCAAGAAGTTTGGCGGACAGCCGGCAACCTTCCTTGATGTCGGCGGAGGCTCAGACCAGGAAAAAACCTTGTTTGCCTTAGAGATCGTCAACGAGAATCCGAACGTGAAAGTGATCTTGCTCAACATCTTGGGCGGCATCACTGCTTGTGACGACGTCGCCGGGGCACTGGTGACTTTCATGAAGAAAAACCCCGAAACGAAACTTGTCGTTCGGCTTCGCGGCAACAATCAGGATGTGGCTGAAAAGATGCTGGCACAGTCCGGTCTGAAGCTCATCCCCGATCTGCAAAGCGCAGTCAAGGAAGCAGTTCAACTATCGAAGACACCGGTAGGAGCAAAGGCCTGAGCAAGTAGTTTGCAAAATCAAGGCCGATCGTTGTACCAAGTTTGTCTCAGGAGAAAAAATCGTGATTCTGGTCAATAAGGACACCAAAATACTCGTTCAAGTC
>CAZSNX010000655.1:0-2666 GCA_964607945.1 uncultured Candidatus Obscuribacterales bacterium | reverse complement strand
GTTGGTGAAAATCGATCCGAAGTCAATCGGAGTCGGGCAATACCAGCACGATGTCGATCAATCCTTGCTCAAGAGCAATCTTGATGATGTCGTATTGAGCTGCGTCAACAGCGTTGGAGTTGAAGTCAATACTGCCAGCAAGCAGCTTCTTTCATATGTTTCCGGGCTGGGTCCGCAATTGGCAGGCAACATCGTCAAACTACGAGATGAAAACGGTCCATTTAAGTCGAGATCCGAATTGAAGAAGGTACCAAGATTAGGTCCGAAAGCGTTTGAGCAGGCAGCTGGATTTCTTCGCATTAGAGATGGTGCTCATCCGCTTGATGCCAGTGCCGTCCATCCGGAAAGCTATCATGTCGTCGAGAAAATGGCTAAAGATCTCGGCTGTTCTATTGCTGAGCTTATCCGTTCAGAGGAACTTCGAAAGCGCCTGGAACTTCGGAAATATGTCACCGAGTCGATTGGATTGCCTACGCTGTCCGATATTTTGGACGAGCTGTCGAAGCCAGGGCGCGATCCAAGAGAGCGTATGGAGCCGATGCGATTTGCTGACGGCGTCAATAAGCTTGAGGATCTCAAACCAAATATGACGCTGCCAGGCATCGTGACTAATGTCACCGCTTTCGGTGCCTTCGTTGATATCGGTGTTCATCAAGATGGACTGGTTCATATCAGCGAGCTGGCTGACCGATTTGTAAAAAATCCAGCCGAGGTAGTTAAGGTTCAACAACGGGTCTCTGTTACTGTACTTGAAGTAGACATCGCGCGGAGGCGGATCTCGCTTAGTATGAAGTCCAAACCATCAGGAGTGCAGCGCTAGTTACCAGCCGGCTCGGCGCTCTGCTTCGCTGCGGCTGTAGCCTTCGCTTTCCAGCTGCCTAACTTGATTGTAGTGCCTCTGCTGCGATTCGACTTCTCGCTCTCGACTTCGTTGGGCCTCATCGGCATCTACCCTACTTCTAAGTCCACGAAGCCAGGCCACTCGCTCATTTGAATTGTGAAAGAGAATGCCGGAGGGATCGGCGCCAAGAAGCTCACCACTGGTTCGCAATTGACCAGCCATTACAAGCTCCTGTTCTTGAGTGGTGCGAAATCCGATGTTGTTGAGAGGATTGCGCAGCCAGCGAATCCAATGGGCGCTCTCCTGGTCGCCGTGAGCAAGCGCTTTCTTGTCCCACTCAATCGCCTGCGACCGGTTTTGGGCCACGCCCACCCCAAATTGATAGGCCCGCGCCAATGCTACTTCAGCTTGTACATAACCTTTATCTGCTGCCTTTCGGTACCAACTGGCAGCAGAAACCCAGTCTTCTTGAATACCTTTGCCATCTTCGTAGCACTGACCTAAGTTCTTCATTCCAAGCGCGTCGCCGCCGGTGGCACCTTTGAGATACCAGTGAGCGGCGGTGCTCCAGTTTTGTTTAACACCGTCACCCTTTTCGTAAAAGAAGCCTACTTGTGAAAAACCGCGAGGATCTCCGAGTTCTCCGGCGCGAATAAACTGAGCAATCGCCTCATTAACTTTGCCCGATTGGTAAAGCTCAACCCCTTTATCGAAGCACTGCTCACCAGCTTTGGGATTCAATGCTATTTGCTTGGGCGCGGCGCTCTGTTGTGCCAAGGCAGCAGATTGACTACTAGCTGGGTTTGAATTGATACTATCGGTGGCCGAACAAGATGAAAGTAATAGCGGTGACAGCAGCAGTACAAATAATCGTCGTCGTCGTCTTCTTCTTCTTCGCATGAAATGATCCCCTTGTAGCTGATTGTCACCTGATTGGCATAACAAGTCAACAGCCGATCTGCAATTGCCTTGCAGACCGGCTGTTGACCTGTAGTGACGGGAGCGTGCGGATTAATTCGCTTGCTGTACCTGGTTGCGCAGACCGGCTATAAGTTTAAGTCCGCCGCCTTTGCTCACAACGCGATTGAATCGGTGCTTCAAGTGATTCAGTAAATCCTTGCCATTGACGTCCAGGCTAATGATTTTCAGCTCTCCATGATGGTCATGCAGGCGCCAGAGAGCATGTGTCTTTCTCTTGCCTGATACGACAACAGTATTTACCAAAATGTCCATTCCTGACTTACTCTGTTTCGTTTCGACGATCTTTCCGTCAGCGAACAATTTTTGCCAGCGATCGTAATAGCGTTGTTCCATCAGTTTCTTCACATTGTTGGACCAAGTCCGCAAGTCAAGTACTAGGCGACAAGAACAGCTGAAATGTTCCGTATTGGTGAGAAATTATTGGCATTTTCGCCTGTCTTACTGCATTCCATTTATAAGGGCGAATTCGCCTGCTGTACCTAGGCGGCTATTGCAGACGTTTTGCACGATCTTTGCACGAATCGAATGGGTAAAATGCCGCTCAATGAGCGATTCTTTACAAATAAAGCTTGCGTCGGAACCTCTAGGAGTGGCAACGCGTCTTTATTCTCGCTGATAGGCGAACAGCACTTCAGTACCAAGGAGGTGCTCCAATGAGAGAAGTAAATCACCTGTTTTTAGCTGCCGCTATCGCTGGACTTTGTGGCGCAGTTGCGCCGCAAAATGCCGAAGCAGGCGACTATTACAGAACTTACACATATACTAGAACTGTAACGACACCATCAGCGATGCCGACGACAACTAGAATAATCGAAAGTCCTGTGATGGTTGAACGAGTGGTTCA
>CAZSNX010000654.1:0-2677 GCA_964607945.1 uncultured Candidatus Obscuribacterales bacterium | reverse complement strand
ATCAGGTCTCCCAGGCTGGAGCGTCTTACCGAGTTGACCCTGCCGATTGTGATGCCGCATTGATCCAGGAGCGACCGCCCGGGCTCGATCCATAGCTCGATGCCGTTGTCACGCAAGATGGCGCCGGCCGGCGTATCGTCCTGACTGGGAAGTTGGTGGCCCATTAGTTCTTCGAGGAATTTCGGGCCGGTGAGCGGATCGTAATAGCTGTAGCTGTTGAAACTGCCGCGCAGGGAGCCCTTGTCCGGCTGCAATCCAAAAGTATTTCCCTGCCAGGTAAGCGGCGGCCGAGCACCAAGGGCGGCATCACGAATCGCTGTCGTATACCGGTGCCAATCTTGCTCGCTGGCTAGATAGTTCGTCTTGAAGCCACCACCGATATTGATGACGGTGGGTTCAAAACCGAACGAAATGGCTTGGTCGAATAGTTCCAAACAATTTTCAATCGCTAAACCCTTTTCCGGGATGCTGGTGGTGTCAAGATGAAAGCTGAATCCCAGCAGGTCGATCTCTTGGTCGGCTTGCTCCAACATGTTGAAGGCTTGGTCTATCTCATCGAGCGGTATTCCGAATCGGCTGGCTTTGCTGCGGTACTGTGAATGAGCGCTGCGGAAACCTGAAACACGGAGCAGTAGCTGTACCTTACCTTCGATTTGGAGACTTTGCTTAATAGCAAGTATCTCCGAGATCTCCCAGCAGCTGTCCACGCTAATCACGATACCGTGCATCAGACTGAGCGTGAGAAATTCTGAGTTTTTCGGGCCCGTTGCCTGGATGCGGCGGGCGTTAAAACCGCTGCCGAGCGCGTGGCGAAGCTCGTTAGTTGAAGAGACATCGATGAAGCTGCGCTCGAAGGACAGCTGCCTTGTCAATGAATCGGAACGATTGGCTTTGTGAGCAAAGTAGACTCTTCCGCGCAGGCTGAGTTTGTCGAGCATTCCTTGAAATGCGTCGACATTTTGTCCGACTAGTTCTGGAAACAAGATGTTCAAGGGGCTTCCCAGTGCACCGCTCAACTCCTGGAGCAGAGTGGCATCTGACAAAAACTCTTGAATAAGTGGATGAATTGCCGGTTGCAGTTTAAGCGGCTCAGTGTTGGTAGCAAGCTGGTTCTCTTTCGCTGGTTGCTTGGAGTCCGAAATGTCCGGTCGAGTTTTCGAGTTAATGGCTGACACAGTTCAAGCTCCTGTCTTGGCGACATCTGCACCGTCGTCTGCGTGTTTCGAAGACCAGTGGTGATGCTTGTTGGCAATCAACCCACCCCTGGTTTCGTTTCCTGCTATGGAAAACCAGGGCAGCGGCACGCGATCCGCGAAGTGATAGCAGGCTCGTGCTGGCAGGACGATGTTGTGCTGCTTCGTGAACAACTCGTATGTGCCGGGCTCGAATCGAACACAGTTTTTTGAATTGCAATAAGCTTCGCCGATCACTGCAAGTGTGCTGTATTCCAGTAATGGAATAACAGGCAGCTCGGAGATTGGCTGCATTGCGTGTTTATTTTGCAGGTTCTCTACCAGGTTCGCTCTGAGACTTTCATCGGAGAGAAAGACATCGAGATGATGAAGCGCTTCGTGTTGCGAAACCAAGCTCATTTTGCCATTCAAGCCGGCGATTACCGAAGAAACCGAGGTTTGAAAGTCCGGGTGGTCGAGCGACCAGGTCTCATCCTTTAGCGCCGAAAGTATGTTCCAGATCCAAGCTGCGGTAAGCCGGTGATTGCCATCGGCCAGACAGCCGTATTCGTTTACGACCAACGGTGCAGTATGGCCGTTGGCGAGGCTGATTAACTCGTCGAACAAGCGGGACGATTGGCACAATTCGGTACCGGTCACTGAATGTAGTGGCATGGTGCCAATTTCCAGCCAGACTCCGCCATACATGCCGGAGGCTAATGGACTCATTCTCTTGAAGATTGTTTCGGTAGCCGCGAAACTCTCGATCTCGAACAGTAGCGGAATGATGTTTAAGTTGCTGTCGTTGCTGAGTTCGCGCGTAATAATCTCTTCTGCTACAAGCAGTGAGGATTCACTGTAGTCTGGAGCGGCGGCTTGCGACCAGGCGTTGTGAATCGTCTCGAGAATACCGCGTATCTCTGCCAATCGCTGATCTTTGAACGGCCGGCTGACAGCTCGGTGAGTCCGCTGCCTGATGCTGGGAAAGAGCTGTTTTTCGGGATCTGTGCCCAGTGCTTTGGTGCTGGTGTTCAGAATGATTTGTTCGAGCGCCGGACGTTCTATGAATTGCCAGGACCACGTCGTAGTCGGTAAGGCGCTAGTGATGCGATCGTCCTTCTGCTGGGTGGCCGGACCGCATTCCATCTGTAATGAGGAGATTCGTTTGAAGAGATCAATTGTTAGCTCGCTGGTTTTGCTCGACTCCTCGCTACAGTCTCGAAAGAGTTCGAGTGTCAGCGGCAGTCCGGGAAAGAGCATCGGAGGCTGGCCGCCGACTCGCTTGAGTGAAGCTTGCAATCTCGGTCCGAATAGATATGTCCAGCGGCGAAGCGCAAGCGAATCCCATTGCAGTTGAGCCAGTAACCGATCGGATAGCAGGCTTGAGCCGCTCAGCGTGGTGCCAACAGTTGTCACTGCCCGGCGGTGCAGCTCAATTCCTTTTCTTTTCAAGTAACTGGGCGCGTGAGGATCCGAAATAGTCCAGCTGCATTTGCGGCCGACAT
>CAZSNX010000653.1:0-2681 GCA_964607945.1 uncultured Candidatus Obscuribacterales bacterium | reverse complement strand
TTGAATCGGCCTATGAAGTCTACTTGGGTTTGATGAACCTGCAGCATCGTGGTCAGGATGGTGCCGGCATACTGACTACCGAGTCTCGCCCCGGTAAGGAGTTTCACCTTCAAAAGGGAACAGGACTGGTCGAAAATGTCTTTTCCGAGCGGTCATTCAAGAACCTTCGGGGCAATGCGGCTATCGGGCATACGCGTTATGCGACTATTAGTCGAAATGACCCGAATCTTTTGCAACCGTTCTTGGACTATCGCCTTGGCATCGGGCTTGGACATAACGGTCAGATAGTCAATTTCTATGAGCTGCGAGACCAATTGATCGGCTCGGGGGCGGCGGCAGTCAAGACGTTGGAGTCGGATTCGGACCTGATCTTGAAGCTATTGACCGCGCACCTGGGCAATACTTTCAACGCCGAAAACCTTTTCAAGTCCGTCGCGCAATGCATGGACGAACTGATTGGAAGCTATGCTGTGGTCGGATTAGCCAAAGACGGAGCGCTTTTTGGCTTTCGCGATCCCAATGGTATTCGGCCGCTTTTTCTGGGACGAAAGGACAGCAGTGATGGCAAGCCTGCATTTGCATTGGCCAGCGAAACAGTCGCACTGAGCTTTCTCGGTTACAGCTCATTAGAAGAGATTGTTCCCGGCGAGGCGATCTACATAAGCAGCGAGGGTCAAGTTAGCCGCCAACTCCTGCGCAAAGAGTCCTATTCGCCTTGCATGTTCGAGTGGGTGTATTTCGCACGCGTTGAATCAGAATTCGGCAAAACATCTGTCTACAAAGCACGATTCAAGCTCGGACAGATCTTGGCTGAGCAGATGAAGCAACAAAAAATTGAAGCGGACATAGTAATACCGGTTCCGGAAACCAGCCGCATTTCAGCAGTAGCAATAGCAGAGACGCTCGGTTTGCCGTTTCGCGAATTGCTAATCAAGAACAGGTACATACAGAGAACATTTATTCTGGAAGGACAAGAATCCAGGCTCGAAGCGATTCGCAGAAAGTTGTTTCCAATCTCCGAGGAGATTGAAGGCAAGCGTTGCCTGGTGGTTGACGATAGCATCGTGCGTGGCAACACCGCTATGCAAATCGTCAAGTTGGTGCGGCAAGCCGGTGCCCGGGAAGTCATTCTTGTTTCAAGCTGCCCGCAAATTAGCAGCCCCTGCTATTACGGCATAGACTTTCCGAGTCCTGATGAATTGATTGCCTACAATCGCAGCGATGAGCAGATCGCCTCAGAGCTTGGCGTCGACAGAGTTGTGTTTCAAACTGTCGAGGGACTCAAGTCCGCACTCGGGCAGCCATCTTTGTGCACAGGCTGTTTGACCGGAACGTATCCGACCGACATTGGCAGCGCCGTCGAGTTTGAAGCCAATCGCCAGAAAGACAGAGAAAAACCGCTGGGTAACAGGTGCTGACATGGAATTATGCAACTTCTTCGTCAGCGTTTACAGGCAAGATGCTAACGAATCGACTCAAATTCAGATGCCGAAAGCAGGAGGACTCAAGCGTGCCATCGCCTAAGGCTCAAAATCTTGAGCTCCTTTACGAGGGCTCGGTCAAGCGAGTATTCCAATCACCTTATAAAGCGGACAGATTGCTCTTCGAATTTACTGACGATTACTCGGTTTTCGACTGGGGCAAGATGCCTGAGACAATTGCAAACAAGGGCTTGTCGTTGGTGGCGCTCGGAGCTTACTTCTTCGAGGAGCTCTCCAAGAAAGAACGCTGGTACGCACTGTCCAATTCTTCTTACCTGAAGAAGTTTGACAAGGCTTGGCTCAAGGCGCGATTCGATCATCCGGTCTGGGTATCCGAGCTATCGCAGTCAGGGGTCAGAAGTCACTTTCAAGACTTGCTTGTCGCCAGCGGGCAGCGCATCAAATACAAGCAGATCGGCAGCATGAATCAGCCGGTTTTCATGGAGGTGTTAAAGGCAGAGGTTGAACGTCCGGTTCTTCATCATGTCTTGGAGCAGTCGCTTTACTTTTACAGTCAGCGAAAGAATGTGGCAGCACCCCGCTTGATCCCGCTGGAAGTAGTCTTCCGCTTCGGAATGCCGGCAGGCAGCTCCTTAAAAAGCAGGCTCCAGAAAGACCCCGATTATCTGCGCGTGCTCGGTTTGAAGAAGATGCCGGCCGAGGGCGCCTTTTTCGAGCATCCTGTACTGGAGTTTTACACCAAACTGGAGCCCAAAGACAGGCTCTTGTCCGTTCAAGAGGCCGTCCTGTTGTCCGGGCTAAACGCCGATCAGTTCGAAAGACTGACTGAATTTGCGCTCGATTTGGCACTGGCACTTTATGTGATTTTCGCCGAGAAGAACATCGAGCTCTGGGACGGTAAGTTCGAATTCGTACTTGCTGCTTCCGGGCTGATGTTGGCCGACAGCATAGGACCGGATGAGCTGCGATTGATTTACAAAGACTGTCATCTATCCAAAGAGATTATCCGGCAGATTTACCGGGGCGGACGGTGGGAGACCTCAATCAAAGAGGCTCAGGAACTGGCGAAAGGACGCAAAGGCTCCGACTGGAAGGAGATCTGTCGCAACGAATTGAAGGCCGAGCCGGAGCCTTTGCCACCATTATTTAAAGCCGTAGTCGACAAGCTATACGGAGCGCTGACCAATCATGTCGTCGGTCAGGAAGTATTTCGAGACCAACCGTCATTGGACGGCTTTG
>CAZSNX010000652.1:0-2683 GCA_964607945.1 uncultured Candidatus Obscuribacterales bacterium | reverse complement strand
TCACAACAATCAGGAGTAATCACGATGCTAGAGTCATTCGCACAGAATTCACACCAAGCTTCAGAGATGTCATCCCAACGACTGAGCACCGAAGCATTCGATCGATCCTTACAGTCGGTGCAATTGCGACAAGAGCAGTCTATGAGCGGCAAGGATTGTTCCACAGATCTCAATTACGCTTCAGGTGAACAATCGAGACGCCCTAATGAGAGTTTCGCTTTGACGCCGGCCGATTTGGAGAAAATGTACTGGCACGAAGCGAGTTCACACATGCGATTAGGAGATTTCGCTAAGGCGGAGAAAGCTTTCCAAAAGCTACTCAAGCTGGAAGAAGTAGTTCATGGCAAGGATTCCAAGGAAGTTGCCGTTGCTTCGATTTGCCTTGGAATATCGATTGAACGGCAAGGCAGAACGGGTGACGCTGAACCGCATTTCGATAGAGCTGTGCAGATCTTGAGAAATGTCGAGGGACCGGATGGTCGAACACTAGGCATTGCGCTGAGAGAGCAGGGCATAAACTTCATTTGCGGCGAAAAGTATTCAGATGCTGAAAAGTGTTTGACCGAATCGCTAAGGATCGCTAAAAAGCTCGATCCAAATGGACGATATACGGCTTGGGTGATGTCCGACCTTGCAGTCGCTCAGACTCATCTCGGAAAGCATGCCGAGGCGGAAACAGGATTTAAGACCGCAATAAAAATGATCGAATCGGCTCCCGGTTGCGGGCCGAACGAAAAATCGCTGATACCCATACTGAAGGAGTATGCGCAACTGCTGGCTAAGATGGGCCGGCTTGATGAAGCGAGCGCTGCATTGCAGCGAGCTAAGGAGATAGCTACCATCCAGAGTTGATACAGTGCGGTCTTACTGCTGCTCTTGCTTGCTTGTTGGCAAGAGCAGCAAGACTGTCTTTACCAACGTTTCCGGAGATCTGCCGCAAACCATTGTGCCGGCTGCTGTATGCACGGAATTGCCTGTTTCTTCAAACGGGCGGATGAACATCGTAGTTGACCCGCCGCCATCGAGATTTACGGCTTCGATGCAACCGAGGTCCTTAAGCAGTTTCGAAAGCTCTGATAATGTAAGTCCGTGCGATTCGGGATCTTGCTTGGGGCTTGCCGTGCAGATCATCATGGCGTAGCCGTCGGCGGTAATACCGAAGGCGGTGCGCGAGGCTGGTTTGAGACAGCCGATCGCATCGGAGCGAGAGCCGTCTGCTTCTGTTCTTATAAATGCTTCCTCCGAACTGGTGACTTGAGGCAAAAGCCTTGGACCGCCTTGCAGAGAGTGAATCAATTTCATACCATCGGCTATTGGAGCACGATGCGGACAGATCTGGATTGCGAGCTTACCTAGTGGATCTTTCAAGAATCGAACTTCTGTTCGATTCAAGATCGCATCTAAGTGTGGAACCAACTTTGGATTTGACATGAGCAGTTTGTTTGCCCTTGGGTCAGCTGCCTCTTTGCCGTCGATTAGTACGAAGCTGGTGCTGTCTCCACCGGCATGCAAGTTGAAAAAGCCACCATTGGTGGCAGCGGAAGCGGAGAATCTTTCAGCGCAGACTGAAGTACCGGCAACTGGAGCATTCACAGCCGGGCGAAAGGTCCATTCACCTGACTTTATGTCGGCCACGATCAGATGGACTCGTGTTCCGCCTTGAGCAATGAAGTTATAGTAGGCAGCTGTCTTCTGCGGACAAAGATACTGCGGTGAAGTCAACTGGTGCCAGACCGGAACATTCGTGACAAGCGGGATAGTTTTTGCTCCGGGTTCAATGATTGAATCTGCATTGGCAAAGCGATCGCTGTTTGTAAGCACTCCTCCGAGAAGGACTGCTGCCAGAGCAATGGTCAGTTTGTAGATAAATGGAGTATGTTGCATGGATGTTGGTTGAATTATAACGGGCTGATTTTCCAGTAGTGCAAATCGACAGACCGCTGCCTTCATTTGTTTCCAATTTTGGCGTAAGTGTCCGCCCCTACGGACAATGCTCTAAAGTGTGTGTAGATACCGTTTGTTTCGTCAAGACATTAGGCGAAAATGGCAGCGCTATGGCTGCTCGTCCGAGGGGCGGCTCTTAGTCGCCCTGTTCTTCGCTTTTCACTGCTTTCGGGCGGATGCCCGAGCTGCCCCTACAGAACAAAAAAACACCGCCGAGCATTCGCCCGGCGGTGTCGCAACGAATTGGAACTTCCCGATTACTCGGCGAGGTTGACCCAAACGCTCTTGATTTGTGTGTACAGCTCGATTGAGTGCTTGCCGAGCTCTCGCCCGTAGCCGCTCATTTTGTAGCCGCCAAACGGAACTGCCGGATCAAATGCATTGAAGCAATTGACCCAGATGGTGCCTGCCTTGATGTGTGAGGCAAACTTGTGAGCCTTCTTGATATTGTTTGTCCAAACAGCACCGGAAAGACCAAAGTTGACCTTGTTGGCTTGCTCGGCGACTTCTTCCATCGAGGTGAAGGGAATTACTGAGAGAAGCGGTCCGAATACTTCTTCTTGAGCAATTCTCATTTCGTTGTTAACGCCCTTGAAGATAGTCGGCTTCACGAAGTAGCCCTTGGCCAGATCGCCAGCCGGGCTTTCTCCGCCGCATACCAACTGCGCACCTTCACCTTTGGCGATGTTGACGTAGTTGAGAATGCCGAGACAGTTCGGACCGACCAGCGCGAAATCGC
>CAZSNX010000651.1:0-2693 GCA_964607945.1 uncultured Candidatus Obscuribacterales bacterium | reverse complement strand
CCCTGGGGTCGTGTCCTGATGCTCTTGCTTGTCATACTATCGATGCTCTCTGGCACTGTCGCAATCAGCGACCGCAAGCATGAAAAGGTAGTCGGCATCAGCCTGGCAGGTCTGGCAATTCTGTTTCTGGGATTCGCCTCAACCTTTGAGGGAGAACTGTTCGGGCAGACTTACTTCTGGCTGATTGGCGATGGTCTTGCACTGCTGTTTTTCCTGGTGACAGGAACGATTATGCTACGCGATATCTTTTCAGGAGAAGTAACCGGCAACAGAATCTGTGGAGCAATTTGCGTCTATTTGCTGCTGGGTCTGTCCTTTGCTATTCTCCACCAAGCAGTCCTGATGATGGATCCCCATTCGTTGCGATTCGAACAGGAATTGCTTGAATCAATCGCCGAAGCTCAGCAGATCGGGCGTCCGCGTGTGTTTTCCATGCTGATTTACTACAGCTTCTGTACTCTCAGCACGCTGGGATTTGGCGACATCTCACCGGTAGGAACCGTTGCTCGCACGCTTTCTTGGCTGGAGGCGGTCTGCGGACAGATGTATCTGACAATTCTGGTGGCGCGCCTGGTCGGGCAATACGGCAATGCGAAGTCACGCGCAGCAATTGACTAACCAGGCTCGCAACCATATCCGGTACTACTGCTAAAATCTAAATTCGGTCGATGGCGGGTCACCGGCTTGACTTTCGTCGCGCCGCACTTCACCTTCCAATATTACTTTGTCGACGAAATCACCGGCCGGTCCGTATCGAACGGAAGCGGCTTCAACCTTCAACGTTTCGGCATCCTCAGCCGAAAACTGAATGTCGTTTTCGGAGAAAGCGTGCCCAACACTGCCAGTCAAACGGCTAACATCCGACTCATAAGTAAATACCTGCTGTTCGACGACATCTTCTGAAAGTGTCTTGACCGCATCGCTCAATAATCGTCCGGACAAGCTGTTGCCGGTTACGCCAGTGCCTGGCTCGAAAAGTCCGAGGTGAAGGATGTAGGTAAACGGCTGGCCGGCGATCGGTCGAATCTTGCCAAGCTTAATCCAGCCCGCCCCCGGCGAATCGGCCGACTGCTGCTCTCTGCCAGTGTTTTCACTTGCATAAATCCGATAATGATTTACAGTAGCCGGCCTGGAAAAGTAGACTTGAGCCGGCAAGAGCTCCATCTTGCGATCGCTGCCTTCAGTAAATTTGAAGGTCACCTTTCCTGAGGTACCAGGCTGCATCAGACTCTGAGTTTGAGAGAACTCAGCGGGATCGAAGCGAGCGCATTGCGGATTGTATTGGAACACTTTGATGGTCAATGTGCCGCTCCAACTGCCATGCCAGTCATTGGGAAACGATCCGGATTTGCTTACCCCGCCGGTCAGTAATACTGGTTTGCTCGATGTTGCGTCCAGCTTGGGAGTAAGCGCTTGCAACCTGATCGGCAATTGTGCACCGTTTTCGGAAAGAAGCTGGGCGATCCGACCTTTCCCGGTCGCAACAGGCTTACCTTTTCCACTTCCGTCCGCGCCGGCCTTGCCGCCACCGGCGGTACTGCCCGAGCTGCTCGTGCCAGTGGCGTTCGGGTCGAATTGCGGCTGCTCGAAGCCAGACAATCCGGCCGACAAAACAACCGGACAATGAATGTGCATGACAATAGCAGAAACTAGACCACAAACGAAGAATCGCGCTCTCTTATTCACTAAGAGAAACTCCCCTCAGTGCCTGATATCGAGCGTTGCTCGCAGAACTTTGAAACGTTAAAACGCTCAAGAATCATTTCATCTCACCGAGACTGAACGAATCTTTACTGAAAGGCTTGTCATCGGCGTAGACCCAACTATCTGCGATGCCGGCATAAAGGCCTTCGACACTTCCGCTAAAGACTCCCCATGGCAAGGAAAGCATACCGGCAGGAACAAGAAAAATCGGATTTCTGCTTTCACCGACCAGCTCCTTGGTATCGCTGGCAGTGCATTCTACGGACTTGCGAAAAATCGCAATTGGAGTACCGACTATGACACCGGCAGTAAATGAAGCCATGCGCTGCGCGATGTTCTTGGCAGCACCACCGGAACCGGCAGTCGACTTGCTTGCGGCTCCGTCTTCAGCCAATGAAGCCGACCCAAGGAATGACACGAGCAACGAGCTGATAATAATTGCAGACCCTATTTTGCTCATGTGCGACACTCCCTAGTCCAGCCGTCAAGGTTTGATTGAACTGTCAACAAAAATTACATTCCAAACAGCATTGATTATCTCAGCCTGACATCTCACTTCAAACGTTTTTTGCGCCGGCACCGATTCCCCTCAGGCAGTCTAGAGTCTCTTATGACCGCACTTTGCAACAGGTCACCAATTAGTAATTTTGGTGTAGAGTAGGATTATCTCCATGGGGACAAAGAGGGGTCAAACATGACAAGAAGATTTGCAGCACTGATTTGCGGTACAGCAATTTCAGCGATGAGCGCAGCACCAGCATTGGCAGCAGAAGCTCCGGATGTGGCCAAAGCGCTCTTTCTGACTCCGCTGAGACTGGTGGCTTTTAGTGCTGGTGCCGTAGTCGGAACTCCGATTGCGGTATTGAGAAAGTCCTATACCAATACGCATGACACTTTCAGCAGCAAGAGCGACAATAAAGTCATGGCAGCAGGCGCTTGCTTGGCTGCTCTGCCGGTCGGCATATTCACCGGCACAGTGGAAGGGATTT
>CAZSNX010000650.1:0-2694 GCA_964607945.1 uncultured Candidatus Obscuribacterales bacterium | reverse complement strand
TCTGTGCGTTTGCCAGCGTAACTACAATCCTTGTCACACAGTCAGCCGGTCTGGCAAAACAACCAGTGAACAGAACAGTTACGCAGCCTGCAGTCTCATACACCGGAACATTTTTGACCAAAGAAAAGGTAAGCACGCAAGGCTACGACAAAGAGATTGTCGTCCAACCGATATTCCTTTGCCAGCGGTTGTCTAATGGGCGATTAAAGGTTTTTGCCCACTCTCAAGGGGGGGGTATACATAACGACCACGTTGCCTATTTGCATGCGATCGTCAAGTTGAGGAGTAATGGAAGGGCCAAGTTTAAGCAGGGTTCTTGCACAATCGATATTCAGTTCCGACCAGGTATCGTCAGCGTGAAAGACTCAGGGGATTGTACAGATTGCGGATTCGGTGAAGGAGCTGGGATTGGCGGTATCTACTATTTGGTTGACAGCAAAGCGCCGGATTTTTCCAAGTGGACAGAACCCGGAGAAGGTCCGATCGAATCCAGCGACTGAGGTCTGGAATTGCCTGCTAGAAAACACTTCCGGGAGGTAGAAGTTTCGTGATAGGGGGTCCAACCGGTGTTAACTAGAAAGCGTAAATTGACCCTTGTAAGTGAGGCGAGGGCAGGCAAGATGGCAAACGTTCTGACAGTAGCAAACGAAACCAAATACCTGGTTGTTACCAAATTTTTCGAACAAACCGCCGGTGCCGATGTGCAGTTGTTGCCAAAGCCATCTCCACCGATCAAATCTACCACCTGATCAAGAACGGCTCTTTCGGTCACAACTCATAGCTCTGCATCGCTCATAAACCAAACCCGGAACTTTTGTGCCGGCGCTCTAGGCTCAAGTGATCTCAAATCATCGTTGCTCTCTTCTTTCATTTGTGACCAGAAGTCATCTTCGGTGGAAGCAGTGCCAATCACAACCCAGGGATGACCGAAGTTGGTTTCAGCAACCCAAATGTCGAGCCATCGACTGGCATGCCGATCGAAAAGCGCATCTCCAAATGGTGCTTCTTGCATTTCGCCTCTCACAGCTATTTCGTGTTGACGGGTGCAATTGGTTCTTAAGACTCCGGTTTCGAACATAATCAACATCTCTCGAGCTCGCCGGTCGACGAGACTCTCGGCCTGCTCGTATTCAGTCTCGCTGGAGTTACTAAATCCAGCTCTATTCAATTGCAAAAGTAGAAAATGCTGGCAACCAGCACCTGCAGTGTTGCTGTACTTGAATAGGCGATAGATTTGGATTGGAGAGCCCATCTTAACTGTAGCGACCTGCAATCATGTGGTTCGTGCGAATAGAGCTCTGAGCCGACGTTTGGTTTTTCTGAGAATTGAGGTTTTGCAGCTTCGGACCCAGCGCTCGTTGTTGCACTTTGGCATGGTCAGATCTTTTCAGTCTGCCAAAATTATAGTACAGGGCTGTAACCAGAGAATACACGCCCACCTGGTCCTATCCCACTTCAGCATTGAACCCTGGAAGAAGTAGATGTTAATGTCACTTTCGCAATCCGCCGCGTTTCACTTGTCTGGTATCCATATCTGCTACGTTGATCCAATCTTGGCCCGGTGCGGCTGTCATATCCTTATGTACGATCCAGTCCCAGCCTTGTTCGCCATTCAACAAAACTATACCTGCTCCGCCCTGATACTTCATCTCTTCCGGAGTTGCTTCACGCCATTTCCCCTCGATCCATTTCGTAGCAGGATCGTCTTCATGTATTTTCCAAATGAAACTATGGGAAGGCTCAATCGAAACGAAGCCGAGTTTTGAAGCGCTCTCACGACTAGCAAAAAAGCCAGTTGCATTTGTAAATTGCAATTCCCACGCGCCAATTAACCAATTTAGTTTTACCGGCTCTCCATAGTTGTCTTGAATTGCATAATTTACTGTCGTATCGGCGCCGGCCTTTAAAAAATCGGGAATGTCCTTCCAGGAACTCTTGAAATTCACTCCGCGCTTCTTTATTGCTTCTACCACGGCTTTACTGATCGCTTCCCGCTTTGGATGCATACCGTCAGTGCCAACATTTGCCGACAGATAGCTTAGTATCTGCTGCTTTGACAATGGACCGGTGCCTCCTAACTCTGCTGCGGCGGCTGCTGCATCGCTTTGTTGGGCTGTAGCGCTACCGTATGCGCCAGCGCCGTGGTTTGCTGCTCCGGCGCCGGAATTTGTCGCAGCTGCTGAGGGTTTAGCTGCGGCTGGCTGCAGATGCGAGAGTTCGCTTGCCTGGTAGTAGCGAGTGGAACCCCCTTCTTTGAAGGTTCCGTCTTGCCAGTCCCTGGTTAAGACCAAGACTCCTATTGAATCTTCCTTGACTACTTTCACTTCGATGGGTTTACCGCAATACTGAGTGCCGACGATTTCTCCTGGTTGGAAGTTCTGAGCCAGCCCAGTTGGAGCCGTAACAGCGACAACTGATAATGCAGTGAAAAGTGAGCTGCGTAGTGTCATCTTCAAGGCAGTTTCTCCATATATGTAGTAACACCATTCTGGGTTACCTTATCGTTCAACGGGCAAAGGCAGGTTTCGCCTTACCATTTTAATTCCCCGACTCAAATAGACTTACTGAATCGCCAAAAATTCGGTGTCTCGTGAGTATATTGCTTGAACCTGAAAAGACTGTAACAGCTGACTGGGTAGGCGATTTGCCAAGTTAACAGATTTGTGACACGGGTTCCAACCGGTGTTAACTAGA
>CAZSNX010000649.1:0-2699 GCA_964607945.1 uncultured Candidatus Obscuribacterales bacterium | reverse complement strand
CCATCACCAAATCTAACAATCGATTCAAGCCAGTTTAGTTATCAGCTACGGGTGACAGTAACTGGAAGAGTCTCGCCGCTTGTTCTGCTCAGCAAGGAAATTTTTGGCTCGGTGCCCGGATTAACAGTGCCGATGGTAGTGACTGCATCTACGACCTCGAATTTCGAAAACGCAAACGGCCTGCTCGAGTAAGCAGCTGCTCCAAGCTTTCAGTCGATTGCTATAAGACAGTCACAGTTAGCTTATCACTGTCGAGATATAGCTCAAGTAATACCGCACCGCTGCCGTAAGGCATCAGGGGGTAATTCTGGCTAAGCGCTGTGTTGACGATGTACGTGTCCAGTTCCGAATCGCCGGTCGATTGGTTCAACATAAAGCCTGTCGGTTGTCCGGTCCGCAGTAAACCCAATTGCATGACCGCCGGCCGGGCAAACTCCTTTGAGCGCAAGCCAGAGCTGAACGCGCGCTGCAATAGGAGCTCAACCTGGTGTGCATACGTGGCCAGCTGCTCCGGGGTCGCAGACGCTAAGCCCCCCGTACTACCGCTATTGGAGCGCCTCCCAGCCGCCTGCACGCTCGCACTTGTCTGTAGTGCAAGGCGGCCGGCCGCCTTGAGTTGCGTATTCGAGTCCGACTGCTTCGCAGACTGGGTGACAAAGACGATCAGACCAAGCAAGCCCAGTGCGCTCACGCCAACAGATAGCAACACTGCCATCCTGTTGCGGCTACCAATCGGACAATTACCAGTCAGAAACTTTCCATCTTTTCTTCTAAACAAGATCACATTCTTCTTCGCTTCACGCTGAAAGACAAGCTCCTCAGCTTCTTCCTGGCTAGTATCGGCGAAGTCATAGACTTGCAGATTGCACTTCTGGCAATAGCGTACTTTTCCCGAGCCGGCCATGTCGTCCCAAAGTGAATCACAACTCGATGCACGGCGATACTTCGCAACACACTTCTCGGGAACAAAAACTTGCGGCGATGAAGCAAGCTCTTCCAGCCGTACTTCCATTTCAGCAGTCTTTCTGGCAAAGACCTTTCTCATTGCATCGGGATCCAGGATTGTCTTCACGGTCACCGGTCCAACCTTTTTCAATAGCCGCTGAAATCCTGTGCCTGCTTGTCCACTAGAGCTTGCTTGACTGACCGGAGCGCTGCCGGCAATATCCATCCCCTGCTTTACCGATTGCTGTTGAGAAGTGGCAGCCGACTTGCTCGCTGCTTCGGCACCGCTTGCTGAATCGCCCTTGTTCGGCTGGCCGGGCTGCGGCTCGTCTGGCCCGTGTACTTCACTCATAAGCGACTCCAACTATTCAAGTTAGACCCGGACAATACACCCCTCAAGTTCCCATGCCCGAAAGAGTTGAAAGCTAATCGAGCCTGCAATTTAGACGGAAACTCAAAGTCGCCTCTCGACTACTACTTGCCTGACTGCTTCTTGCCAAACTTGTTCAATAAATCCCACCAGCTACCGCTTGATGCTTGCTTGAGCTTGAGCTTCAACCTGATCGCCTCCAACTCCGACTTTACCTCGCGCATAGATTGCTGGCGCCTCTCCGGCAGCTTGCAGAGCATTTTTGCTAGCACTCTGTCCAGCTCATCGGGAAAAGTCAAGTCAGATCGAATTCTCTTCAGCGGCAGCACTTCATCTTGCGTGTGTTTGATCATGGTGTCGATCGGATCCTGTCCTAGATGCGGCACATAACCTGTAACCGCTTCATGGAGCAGACAGCCGAGGGAATAAATATCTGAACGCTCGTCCAGCTGCCGTCCGTGCACTTGCTCAGGGCTCATGTAAGGGGGACTGCCCACAATCTCACCGACCTGCGTGAGCGCTTGGGCTTTCTGCGGGGCATCGATCGAGCGCAGTTTTGCGCAACCAAAATCAAGAATTTTTGCAATCGGTTGACCACCTGCGACTTCTTTGAGAAGGATATTACTGGGTTTCAAATCGCGATGCACGATCGCCATTTCGTGTGCGTGCGACATGCCATCACAAACCTGCATGACGATATCCAATGCCTGCTCCACCGGCAGATGATCCTTCTCCTGCAAGACATCGAAGAGCGCCTTACCGTCTACGAATTCCATCACCATATAGGGCTGCTGGCGTTCCGTAACGCCAAAGTCATAGACAGTCGCAATATTGGGATGCTCGAGACGACTGATTGCTTTAGCCTCCAACTCGAAACGAGCAAAGCTTTCCTTGGTCAATTCACTGCGGTGAATCATCTTGATTGCCACAAACTTGTCTAAGTGAGGATGTTTGGCTTTAAAGACAAGGCCGA
Source organism: uncultured Candidatus Obscuribacterales bacterium (assembly GCA_964607945.1). Classification (GTDB taxonomy): domain Bacteria; phylum Cyanobacteriota; class Vampirovibrionia; order Obscuribacterales; family Obscuribacteraceae; genus JAGVKB01. The sequence goes on along the minus strand of CAZSNX010000649.1, from coordinate 411 downwards.
TGCCCCCCTCTCCAAGTACGCTCAAGAACTCGTACCGAGTAGGCAGAGTGGTACCCACCAGATCCGCTCTCTTTAAAACCTCTTCGTTACCAGAGCCCAATGGTTTCAGTGACTTAGGCTGAAGCTCGCCCTTTCTCACTGCCGCTCTTATTCGCGCCAGAAGCTCCTTCATGTGATAGGGCTTGGTCAAGTAGTCATCCGCACCACCATCAAGTCCTTCGGCTTTGCTGTCCACGGATGTTCTGCCGGTTAACATCAAGACCGGCGTCGTACCTCCGCTTGCTCGAAATTTCTTCAAGATATCGATACCGTTGATATCAGGTAAGTCCCAATCCAAAATTACCAGCTCGAACTCATCACTCTGCATCAGCTCCCAGCCCTTCATGCCGGTCGAAGCCGTTTCGACAGAAT
>CAZSNX010000648.1:0-2706 GCA_964607945.1 uncultured Candidatus Obscuribacterales bacterium | reverse complement strand
TGGCTTTTGATTAGCGGATTGAGTATCGGTGGAGGATTCTTTCTCTTCTGGGGTGGATTGCCTTGGTGGCGAATGTCTCTTGAGGCGCTTTCCATCTCTTGGACGCTTGGTTCATCTATCGGGGTAATTGCTGGTTTCTACTGGCTTAGTCAATTTTGGAAAGGGCTCGGAGTCGCAAAAGAAACCGACCTCGTCTGGACCGATTCCTTGGTCTGCATCAGTGAAGTGCTCCGGATTGGGGGGCCGGCAGTTATTGCTGAGTTCGTATGGGTGGTATCAAACTTCCTAACTTTCAAAGTCTTTGCTGAGCTGCCCTGCGCTTCGCAAGTACAGGCCGGATGGTCGATCGCCATGAAGGTTGAGGAGAGTTCAGCGACCATGCCACTTTTGGCTCTCAGTATGGCAGCTGCAACTATCGTCGGTCAAAATCTGGGAGCAGACCAAATGCAAAGGGCGCGCAGCTCGAGCTGGAGACTTGCCATGGTATCGTCACTGTTGATGATTGGTGCAGGCATTCTATTGATGTCCTTTGCCAGTCAGATTGCCGGACTGCTTTCGCACGATCCAGTTGTGATAGAGTACGCCTCGCAGCTGCTAAGGGTGGCACCAATTACGGTGCCTACACTTGCTGTGTGGGTGATTCTATTTGGCGCATTGGAAGGGGCCGGTAGCACATTGATACCAATGATTTGCAACTCAATAATCCTTTTGGCTTTGCGCTTGCCATTGTGCTGGCTATTGGCATTGCCGCTTCAACTGGGACTTCAAGGAATTGTGGATGCTTTTGTGCTCACGCGTCTGCTGGCGGCTGTCGTCTCGATTGTGGTGTTTTGCCGATTCTTCAGTGACAAGGGCGATCGAACAATCACAATTCTTGGGCAATTGTGCCGGCGAATTACAAATGACATTGCAGGCAGATGCATAGGCAAGGCAGTTAGCTGTTTACTTCAGTTGCTGAAAATTGCAGCTCCAGTCGGACTTGGCAGCCGTTCAGCGGCTCGATCTTGCGATTCAATTGGTCATGTTCGCTCCTTGTCCGAAGCGACTGCCTCGACTGCTGTTCCCTGGCAGCCGTAACATCGGCCGGCACAATTAGAAATTATTTCTTCTGGCGGTAGGAGGGCGGTTTATAATAACAGCCTGAGGGGATATAGCTCAGTTGGTAGAGCGTCTCGTTCGCAATGAGAAGGTCAGGGGTTCGAATCCCCTTATCTCCAGGTTTTAAAACGCAGTCATATGGCGCCTTTGAGCTGACCTGAAAAGAGAAGTAGATATTTCTCTTTGGGGCTTGTGGCGGTTTCAAGCAGCACTGTCAGGGTCGCAATACTGCAAGGCAACGTGTTGCCTGCTTCATTTCAGGACGAAGACACGTGTCTTGCCTGGTTATTGGGTGACCTGCAACGAGTGAACGAAGTTTTCCAGGTCATCGCGAATGGCTCTGACGGAGTCGTACCGGCTCTCAGGTTCCACTTCGAGCATCCTAAAGACGATCGAATCCAGCGCAGCAGGAAGATCGAGGTCCGGTCGAACTACGGTCATCGGCAGCGGTTTTTCGCGAAAGCGGTTGAACATCGTGTCGAAATCGCTGTCTCCGATAAACAATCTTATTCCGGTCAAGCACTCATAGAACACGCAACCTAGTGAGAAGATGTCCGAACGCTGGTCGATCCGCTTGCCCGTGCACTGCTCCGGGCTCATATAACAGGGGCTGCCGAAAACCTGATGAGGAGAAGTCATCGTATTGCTCTGCAAGTCAGGTCTGTCAACTAACTTTAAGATACCGAAATCGACTATTTTGATCCGGTCGACGTCCTGATCCGAATCGATCAACATCAGGTTGCTTGGCTTGAGATCCCGATGAATAACTCCCTTGCTGTGCGCATGAGATAGTCCTGCACAACAATCGATGAAGTAGCGCAAGGCACGCCTTAATGGAATAGCATGCAGATTTTGCAACAGCTCATGCAATCCTTGCCCATCCAGATACTCCATGACTATGCAGGGAGAGCCGTCGGGAAGAGCACCGAAATCAAAGATCGTTACTATATTCGGATGAGACAACTGACTGACCGCTTGTGCTTCCAACTTGAAGCGTTGAAGGCTCTCCTCGTTAACTGCGGTACTAGCCTTGAGCATCTTCAGTGCCACTGTCCGACTTAGCAACGTGTCCTTGGCCTTGTAAACAAAGCCCATGGCGCCTTCACCAAGCGGCTCGAGCAGTTCGTAGCGGTCGAGGAGAAGATTTCCGGTTGCAGCTGGTGATTGATTGGTTGTAGCAGCCGCAGCTGGTGCAGTTTGTGCGCATCGGCGCAAAAGGTTCTTGAGGCGTGCGCCTAATTCGCGCGGTTGGAATGGTTTTACCAGAAAGTCATCGGCCCCGGCATTGAAGCCCGCCTCTTTCTCGGCAACATTGCTCCTGCCGGTCAGCATAAGAATCGGTGATAGCCCGCCGGCTTGCTTATATTCTCGGCAGAGATCCAGTCCGTTTGCACCAGGCATGTCCCAATCAAGGACGACAATATCAAAATCGCCTCTTTTCAGCGCTTCCCTACCGGTTAAGCCATTATTCTGCAATGCAACTTGATATTGATTTGCTTCCAACCATTCCTTAAGCAGAGTCGACATCTGCAAATCATCGTCGATTAGCAGAATTCTGGCCATCTGTCCTCCTGAATGTGATGGTTGATTTCGGGCGGTAGCCTAGAG
>CAZSNX010000647.1:0-2708 GCA_964607945.1 uncultured Candidatus Obscuribacterales bacterium | reverse complement strand
TAGTAATGTTGTCTTGCCTTTACCAGGCCGCGCCGGTCGGTCAGATGCAGTCAGCCCCAGCAGGCGATGCTTCACTTAAGTAACTGTGAGTCGGCTGCGAGTTGGTTTTTATATGCCTTGCGGATCCGCCGGATCGCAAGGTTGTTAATGTGGCTTGTGCTTGTTTTCCTTTGTCTTGCCGGTAGGTGCTCTCCGGCAAATGCGGAGCGATCGCCTTCAAAGCTGAAGCAGATTGTCTTTGGAATGGGTTGGGAGCCGGTGAGTTTTTATCCGCTGCGCGCTCTCGACTCGGCGTCTTACTATGGACAGACTTTGGTGTATGAGGGATTGGTAGGTTACGATGCGCAGCTGAACATTGTTCCGGCGCTGTCGGACAGCTTTGTCATCTCCGCGGATCAACTTGAGTATCGATTTAAACTGCGTTCGGGAGCTAGCTTCAGCGACGGTCAAGCGATGACGGTGAAGGATGTTGTCGCTTCGATCAACCTTGCGATGGCGCCGACGTCACCATATCGAGCCGACTATCTCGACATTGAGCGCATTGAGACAGTCGATGATCGAACGATAGTATTGCACCTCAAACAGGTATGCGCGCCTCTTTTGAGTCGTCTGGTCGAATTGAGAATCTTGCCGGCGCGGTTGCTTGGACTTCCTGATCATGGACGAGATGAGCTGGCGCGTCGTCCGATCGGTACTGGACCCTTTCGGTTGAAGAGCTGGGAATCTGGAACGGAGCTGGTTTTCGAACCTAATCCGTTTTACTGGGACAGTCATCCTGATTACGATCGGCTCGTTTGGAAAATCGTTCCGGATCACAGCCTGCTTGCTGTCGCCCTGAAGAACGGAGAGTTGAATGTTGCGCAGTGTGAGCCTCGCGATTGGTCCGATTTCTTATCCAAGTCCAGTGGCGGCCAACTCTTTTTGGATCGGTTTCCAGGCTCGCGCACATTGTTCTTGGGATTCAATCTGAGCCGGCAGCCGTTCGGAGATGCCGCATTGAGACAGGGACTGTGTATGGCGATTGACAGAAAAGCCATTATCAGCGGTCTCTATGCCGGCTATGCCACCATCGCCGGTGGTGACTTTGCTCTCAGCAGTTGGGCTTACAATGCCCGCATCAAACAATGGCCTTTCGACCGTACTAAAGCACGCCAGAAACTTCTGGAGGCAGGTTTTCAGCAACGGAGCGGAAAGTGGTACAGGCGAACCACTGGTGAGCTTCTTGCATTTAGTATTGCTACCGTGAAGGAGTACCAGAGCATTGCCGAGTGCATGGCCAGCGATATGCACAAATTGGGTATTCCGGCTGAAGTTCAATTGGTGGAGTTCACCACGCTCAGACAGCAGTACTTGAAAAAAGGGCTGTTTCAGTCAGCGGTCTGGAGTCGCTCGGTCGGGCCTGAACCTGACTGTTATCTAGTCTGGCATAGCCGTGGGCCGCTTAACTTCTATAAGTACTCCAACTTGAAGGTTGATAGATTACTAGAGCAGGGACGCCGAGCCGTTGGCACCGCACAGCGCGTGCGAATATACGGCGAAATTCAAGCGCTACTTGCAGAGGACTTACCCTGGATATTTCTTATTCATCCGGATCTATTGCTGGCTCACGACGGTAGTGTGGGCAATCTCAAGATGCCGGGACAGGACAGATCCGGAGTGCCTTGGGACAACCCGCTTTTCAATGCTGCTCGCTGGGTTAAGCATTAGAGCCATCCTGCTGCAATCACCACCAAAACAAAATCGCCTTGCGATCTTGAACGATGCGGCAAGGCGATTTAAATCAATTGAAACCTAACCGCCTAGAGACGGCGGTGGTACTCAACTACTTTATTGCTGACGATCCTGCTTAGAGCGGCTTGGCGCTCGGGCCGGTGCCATCGCACAGCGGCTTGTCACCGAGGTGCTCGTGATACCAACGCAACGCCTTTGCATAGCGATGAACGGCTTGCCTTCTCGCACTCGGAATCGAGTATGCAGGCGGAGTCAGGTGGAAGTAACGTCCTTCGTCTCCGCAAGCCTGGGCGAATGCCGGGGAACTAATCGACAGCGCTGCAATGGCCAGTAGTAACTTTTTCATGGACCGTCCTCTCCTTTTCGTGGACTTGCTCCGGCTTATAAAACTTCGAATGATCGAACATAACTCGTCCAATCCAACTGAGAGCTATTGTACTACTTCAAAAAGGGGCAAAGTATTGTCAAGACTAGTTTATATCGGTAAACACTTGATGGAATCCGGCTTACGATGCCTTTACGCTCGCTGCCGTAAGATTTAATGCAGCTGTGAGGTAGCCCAATTAGGGGGTTTTCAAGTAGAATTTTGAGGCGGCCATAACGTCGTCACAGCAAGGCCGATCGAGAATTAACCGTCTTGGCAAAAGGGCACAAAAACTCCAAATCTTCAGCAAAACTTCCATCAATGCCCGCCGATTGTCGCGAGGCGATGCAGTGGTTTGTGAGTAATTTTGGACTTTACAGCGGATCAGTCCGCGGACTTTTTTTATCGGACTTTACAGAAGAGCATGAAGCTAGCCTCGAAGCTTCAATTATCAGTCTGAAGTCTAGAGGCTTTAGTCCACTTGTCATCACTGGCGAGATGCTGGTGAAGCAATCTGAGTATCTTTACGATCAAGCATTGGCGGGGACGACGTATGGACGTCCAGTAGCTACGAAGGCAGAAATAGACATCGCCGGTGCCGACCTTTTGATCT
>CAZSNX010000646.1:0-2715 GCA_964607945.1 uncultured Candidatus Obscuribacterales bacterium | reverse complement strand
ATCAAAGCCAATCCGAACGGCAGCACCAAGAAGTTCGATATCGGCAACCCCAATCACGATCAAGCCGGTGCCATAAAGACAGCAGAAGTCATGAAGCGCTTCGGGGTTCCCGAAGCCGAAGCGAAGCTTGTCACAGCAATGGTTCAAGAACACATGCGCCTGCACGAAGTCCAGAATGCTACCAAGCTCAACGAGTTTATCGCTGAATTGAAAGCAAATCACCCGGCAGACATGCCGTTGTTTACGGCTCTAATGCGAGCTGATACTCTCGGCACAGGTCAAGCGCTGGCCGACAGAGTAAGAAAGGCTAACGAAAAGACCGACATCTACACCAAAGCATTCAACGACAACACAACGCCGCCGCCACCAAACCCGAGCGGGTCGCCACGAGGTCCAGCCACGGTCGGGCCGGCATCATCTCCGGCCAAGCTTAAGTCTTTGACCGAAGCAGAGTCTTCTGCTAAGGCTGCCGGAAGAAAGGCATTTGAATCGATCGGGAAAAAGGTAGATGAGATTACGTCTTCAATAGAGAGCTTGCGTCATAAGATTGAAACGGCTGGAGCACTTGATGCAGCTAAGATAAACGAAATCAAGAGTGAATGGGCTAAAGCTGCTGCACTCGATCCAACACTGGCCAAGAACGATCAGTTCTTCGCCAATACACTCGGAAAGGGTAAACCAGCCGACGCAGTCAAGACTCTGGAATCTCGATTGAGAACGCTGCAAGATATCAAGGACACCGTTACCCGCGGTTCAGACCGAGTTTTAACCCCAGAACAATCTCAAAAGAACTTGCAAGCTCTCTCGAAGCTGGTTGGCGAGTCGGAGCGCGCGCCACTGGATGCCGCAATCGACAGTTTGTCGAAGACTCTGGCCAAACAAGCAGAGCTCTTGAAGGATAAGCGAACTGCCGATGCTTACACCAGAGCAGTAGAAAGCAGCAGAAAAGAATCCGGTGGGCAACAAGAATTCATGGAGTTTGTTGAAGGGGGTATGCACCAGGTCTTAGAGAACCTGCGCCGAACCCAGCAGCTGGACGATCTTGCTACCGCGGAAATGAAGCTCAATCCAGCTTTTCGAGAGTGGGTCGACAAACTTACCAAAGAGATAGAGTGGAGCATGAACGCGCGGCCGGAGCTGCACGACGGTTCGGGCTCCATAAACCTTCCTTCCAAATATGGTGACTATGGAGCTGGTTCGCAGCAACGTCACGAAGATCGGCTTGCTACGACACTGCAAGCCCGACGCGCAAACGGGGAAACTACTCCCGATCTAGATTTCAAGCCGGAATTGCGCAAACAGCTGGAAAAGGCGTTGCCGAAAGGAGAGGAGTTTGCAAGAGAAGCGCTGCCAGTTGAATTAGCTCGAGATCTCAAACTTGGACTGGAAAATCAGCAATTTCGTCCAGACATAGCGATGCATCTGGACAAACTGTTGAACGGAGAAGGTAAGCTGTCCGCTGTCGAAGTCAAGAGCTTGCGAGACAGCGTTTCAGATCGCACCGGACTTTTCAAGCCGGAAGTGGTGGCACCGGAAAAGCTGGGAACGACACTGGAAAAAGCACTGCCTATTGTGCACAATGGACTCGAGCACGCACTACCCAAAGACGGCCCGCTCGAGTTGTCTACGCTCAGCCGAGCCATCACCGAGAAGTTGAGGAACTCACTGGAATCAGGACAACTGCGAGCGGACATTGCACCACATATAGAGTCACTATTCAAGCACGGCTCTTTGACTGCCGAACAAGTCGCCGGTCTTAGATCCGCAATCGAGAACTCGCAGGGGCTTCTTCACGGGCCGCTGACCAGGGATGCTCTTCCGGCAGAACTGCGAAAGAATCTCGAGGAAGGTCTCAAGCGAGATCAGTTCCGCCCTGAGATTGCCGAAAACCTGAGGACACTTCTATCCGAAGGTGGTCAGCTGCCACTTGAGAAGATCGAAGCACTCAGAACCGAGTTGGCCAGTCATAAAGGCTTGTACAAAGACGGCATTGTCCCCAAAGAACTCTTGATTCCGAAGCAACACGTGCAAATGCTCGACCGACCGGAGCATACACCGGATGCAATCAAGAACAAGCTGCGCACAGAAGCGATTGACAAAGTTGTCAAAGCCGTACCGGCGGAAGCTCAAGCTCTGGTTAGACAACTTCTGGAACAGGGCTCTACCAACAAGACGATCGCTTTCGGCACAATTACTACTCCTGGCGGGCACATCATGCTGGTGTCCTTTGAACCGCCTAATTTTGTCAATCGCGCCAAGGGCTTCTTCCAAGAGATTGCCTTAGTACCTGGCAAAGATGGCGGGAGTCCCACTTATGAAGCAGTGGGCAATCGCTGGCACCAGCTGTGGGATGCTGGCTACAGAGGCAATATCGTACAGATAAAGGAAGAGGTCGGGCCAGGTGAATCAGGCAAAATAGCCAGACACGGCTCCGAGCATAGAGGACCGGAAGACCGCTTGGCCCACGAGAAACCTCCGGGCATGCCATACAAACCCGAGATGCGGCGCCAGCTCGAGTTAACACTGGAGTCCGCCGGTCAGGCTAAGCAGCTCAAACCAGACCAACTCACGCCGGAACTCCAACAAAATTTAAAACATGCTCTGGACAACAATCAGGTCAGAGCGGAGGTAGAACCACATCTCAAACAGCTGATCGAGCGCGGGCAACCACTTAACGAATCGCAGATGAAGGAGCTGGCTAAACAGCTCAATACA
>CAZSNX010000645.1:0-2717 GCA_964607945.1 uncultured Candidatus Obscuribacterales bacterium | reverse complement strand
CATCCCACCCTGGCCATCACATCCAAAAGTTCCTCCTTCGCTAGGAGGAAACTCCAGGACTGTGATGGCCTTCTTGATTGTGTAAAAGGAACCAGCGGGTTCACCAGTGAGTCATTTACAAACGAACAACATCCAACCTTGCTATTTAAATATCTTGAATTTGCGCAATCTGTTCCAAAGAGATGAATCCTCAGGCGGTAGCGAAGCCTTCCTCAATTCCTCTTGCAATTCCCGAATACTTTGGAAACGACTGTCAGGCTCGCGTTGAAGCGCGCGCATGATTGCATGCTCCAAAACGGGAGGAAAGGTTGGCACCAACTCCGGTCGCACCTCGCCCAAACTCAAGGGATCATCCTCGATGTGTTTAAGTGCAACTTCGAGCGGATTGTCGCCTGGAAATGGTGCAAAACCTGTTAGTACCTCAAACATCAGACATCCAAATGAATAAATATCGGACCGTTCGTCTACCGGCTGCAGGCGCACTTGCTCAGGGCTCATGTAAGCCGGGCTGCCCACAATCTGCTGGGCTTGCGTGATCGCTGCCGATTTTGGTGCATTCATTTGCAGGAGTTTTGCCAGTCCGAAATCTAGAATTCTTGGAATCGGCTGATGATTAAGCTCCTTTTTTAGTACTACATTGTCCGGCTTAATGTCTCTATGAAGCACGCCATAATCGTGAGCGTAAGCCAATCCCTCTGTAATTGCCAGAAAGAGCGGAAGAGCCTCGTCGACTGTAATGTAGTCATGTTCTTCCAGAATCGCCCGGAGGCTCGGACCATCCACGAGTTCCATCACCATAAATGGTTGCTTGCGCTCGGTAACTCCGTAATCGTAAACAGTGACGATGTTTGGATGATCCAATTTGCTTACAATGCGCGCTTCACTTTCAAAGCGTGCTTTATCTTCCTCGCTCAGCTCTGAGCCTTGCAGCATCTTAATTGCGACAAGCTTGTCCAATTGAGGATGCCTAGCCTTAAAAACAATTGCGACACCACCTTCTCCAAGTACATCTACGAACTCGAACCGTGCTGCAAGCGAAGTACCTGCAAGGTCAGCTCGTTTCAGTACCTGCTCATTGTTCTCGCCAAGCGGCTTGGGAGGTGGAGGAGCGGAAGCTGCTTTAGTCCTCAATGCAGCACGAATTCTGGCGAGCAGCTCTCCCACCTCGAAAGGTTTCGTTAAATAGTCGTTTGCGCCGGTGTCCAGTCCCTGCATCTTGTCATCAATCTTGGTTCTGCCAGTCAGCATAATTACCGGCGTGGTATCACCAGCAGTGCGCATCAACTGCAAGATCTCAATTCCATTTAGACCGGGCATATCCCAGTCCAAAATTACCAGTTCATACCGATCGGACTTGAGAGCGCTCCACCCTTCCGGACCTTCGTTAATAACGATCACTTCATGACTCTGCGCCATCAACGCCGCTGCCGTAATTAGCGCAAAGTCCGCATCGTCATCGACATAAAGGATTTTCGCCATTATTACTTTCGCCGCAATCCGCATGCCCCTGGAGATCTCTACCCATTTCAGACATGCCACAAACCCTTAACTATCGGCAAACACGATAGCAGCGAATGCGAATCTTCCTTTTTGGTAAACTAGAGCATGGTCTCCTGCAATTCTAATCGGCCTCGGAATCTCGACCGTACCCATTCAGGAGTAGAGGAGAATCCACAATGGCTGAAGAGACATCATCTTCTGATTCAAGCGCTGCCAAAGAGAATCCGGCTGATTTCATGCCGCCGCCACCGCCTGCGAACTTCAAAGCACTTAAGGGAGCGATGAATCGCACCTTAAAGAAGCTTGACGGAGTTGTTCTCAGAACAACACTTGATCTCGAAGCCTGTCGGAAGATTGCCTCAGACACAACGGCAAAGAAGGAAGAAGAACAGAAGGATATCGTCCTATCTGCGCCTTCCGAATCCTTCAAGAAAATTTCGCCGATTTCCGACTACAAGAAAGCAGCGTCTTGTCCAGCCCAGTGGGAGAGTATGTCGGGTACGGAAGCCTTTCGCATATGCCGACAATGCGGACTTCATGTCTACAACTTCAACGGCATAGATGTGGCAGACGCCAAAGAACTCATAGTCAAGCGAGAAGGCAAGGAGAATCAAAATTTCTACCGACGTAAAGACGGTAAGTTTCTAACGAGCAACTGCCCGGTCGGTGTGAAGCAATCATTGATGACAGCTGGACTTATTACAGCCGGAATCGTCCTGGCAATTACGGCTATTACAGTTGCAGTTTTAGCTCCACCTCCTCGACCGGCAGTTACTGCAACACCAGTCAATTCGCAACCAGCCGAACCTGAGACAATTGCTCCTCAAACTGTTCATCAAGCCATTGGCGGAATGAAAACAACCTCCGTTCTTCCATCTACCAACAACGGCCCGTCTAATTTGCTACGCCGCGGATCTATCATGCTGGGACCGGCACCGCAACCACTTGCAGAGCCGGAACTGCCGACTGCAACTCAAACTCCGATGCAGCAGCCTCCATCCTCTATTCCGGCTGCAGACCTTAACAGTTACCCCAAACTAGTTGCCCCGCCTGTTGTTGGAAGTCCTGGCGTAGCGATGCCGTCGAATGGAACGGGATACACAAAACAAACACAGGTTGATCTCCCAGCGGATCCAAAAATCGACAACTCCCAACTTTCTCCAACCGAAACTGCTCAACCCGCCGGAAATCCTTACGTCAAGGAGTACAGGTGAGCA
>CAZSNX010000644.1:0-2720 GCA_964607945.1 uncultured Candidatus Obscuribacterales bacterium | reverse complement strand
CGCCCGACCAGGCATAATCCTGTTGTTCTTGTTGCCGTAGAACATATCGTTGGCAGCAACTACCACGCCACCATTTTAAATTGCGGCAAGATCGATTATCTGAGACTGCCCAATTACATTCCACAACGGTTTGGCTTCGCCGTATACTTTCAGCCGTGCAACGCCGCCATCGGGAAAGATGTTCAACCGGATATGAGTCCAACGTCCATTATCAACGACCGCAAAGACGTTTTGAGACCCCTGCTTCAACGCTGATTTAGGTAGTATCTCCTTCCAAGATAGCTTTGCAAGTTCTTCCGGCGATACGTCGGTATCAACAGATATCGCTTCGATCGAAGCGTAAGGCGGATGATTTCCAAGAAAATGATTGGTATCGATATCGACGCCGCCGATTGCGCCGGGAATACCCAGCTTAATGATGCACCAATCGTATCCAGGCACCCGCTTTCGACGAGTCTCCCAACCGTCCATCCACTTGCCGCGATCCGTATACTCATCAGGCAAGAATATGCCGCGGCCGGGCTTCAATAGATTCTCCATACCGGCAAAAAACTCATCGGAGCATAACAAAGCCTTGCCTCCGACTTTCTCCTGAGCCAGATCGATCAAGCCGGTAAACGTAGCTGTTTCAAGATTGAAGTTGCGTTCCATTATTTTTTGATCTCCACACGCTTGCCAAGCAAAAGCTCTCCCAGTGGTCGTTCTGTCAGACTGCCGCGGTCGAATACCTGCTGCCCCCTGACGAAGGTTGTCTCCACAACGCCGCGCAAATTCTTACCTTCGTAAGGCGTCACCTTATGGCGGTGATGAATGATCGAGCTTTCGATATCAAACGCCTTCTCCGGATTCCAAATTACGATATCAGCGTCATAGCCTGGCATTATTCGGCCCTTGCGATCTTCAAGCCCGAGAAACTCGGCCGGTCGCCAGCACATCCAGGCTGCGATGTCTTCGACGCTAAAACCACGCCTGCTTGCTTCAGTCCAAATTGCCGGAAGTCGAAACTGTAGAGAAGAAATACCACCCCATGCCTTCTTCAAGTCACCTTCTGCCAGGAACTTAAGCTCAGGAACACATGGCGAATGGTCCGAGACGATTATGTCGATGGTGCCGTCCTTCACGGCGCCCCACAAGCGCTCGCGATTCTCCTTTTCTCTGATCGGCGGCGCGCATTTAAACCTGGGATCCGCATTGGGAATCTCCTCGGCCGCAAAGATAAGATAGTGCGGGCAGGTCTCAACTGTAAATTGCAAACCCTCTTTTTTGGCTGCACTGATGATCGGCAATGCATCTGAGCTGGAAAGATGAACGATATGAACCTTTCCTTTGTACTGCCTGCACAGCTTTACCATTAAATCAATCGCATTGTTCTCCCAATGCCTTGGCCTTGAGTTGAGAAATGCCTGATAAGAACCGTGATCGTCGCCCCAGTGATTGCATTGCGTTGAATCGCCGTTCTCCAACTCCGCATGCACAAGCAGCGGAACATTACGCCGAGCAAGTATCGGCATCGCCTCTGTCAAATCGCTCTCGGTGACATTAGGAAAGTCATCAATTCCGGAATGAATCAGAAAGCACTTAAAACCAACGACTCCACGGTCGATCATCGCCTCGAGATGCCTGGCATTACCAGGCACCACGCCGCCCCAGAAGGCGCAGTCTACCCACAACCTTTCCCTGGCGGAAGTAAGCTTTTCATCAAGATACTCAAGTGTAGTCGTTACCGGATTGGAGTTAAGCGGCATGTCGGCGATGGTCGTGACACCACCGGCAGCGGCAGACTTCGTAGCCGTCTCGAATCCTTCCCATTCGGTTCGTCCCGGCTCGTTGACGTGAACATGACTGTCAACCAAGCCTGGCATTACAATCGAATCTCCAGCGTCGACGAGGGGATATCCCAGGCTCTCGTCGTCATATCCGGCGATTGCAGCAATCTTGCCGTCTTTCACGATTAATGTCGCACTGGCAACGCCGGTCGGCAAACATACCCGCTTGCTCTTGATTCCAAATGCTGATGTTTCTTGAGGCATGAACTACTTACAACCCCGTTCGAACAGAATCGATATAGAAAGGGATCATTTTCGCACATGTCTTAAGTTATGTGACTGATTCCGGACCAGTCAGCGTAGAGCGAGCTCAGCGAAGCTCCCGGTCGCCAATCGACCGATGGTTAACGGTTCGGATAGGCGGCTTTCAAGAGTCCGTGAACTTGCTTGTTGACACATTGTCCATTGAGGTCTGAGCTGCTTTGCCGGGGATACATCGTTCCGGAAAGCGCCGGATAGGTAGCGATTCTCGTAGCTTGCAGCCTGGCAGCAACCGCTTCGGCGGCTTGCTGACGATGCAGCTTCCCAAGCAGATCTTCACTTGCTGCCGGAACAGTCGGAATATGAACAGCCCCTCTCAGTGATGCCATTTCCGCCGGGCTCTTGGGTCTGGGCGGAATAATTGTCGGTACTCTTACCGCTCCATGGACATCCGGATTGGCTGGTCGATTGGCAATGTAGTTGGGAGCAACATGAATCGGCTTCATGTAAATCGAGCGCCGCTTCGAGCCGGGGACCACCTGAACGATTTGTCCATCCGGACCTTTACGCTGAATTACCTTCTGCCTCCCCTGGATATAGCCGGTTACCGGACACCAGGTAAAATGTGAAAGGTTCGGATTTCCCTGAACAAGCGGCTTCTCCCAGTCGCGAAATTGAGTGGCACCGGTCGTA
>CAZSNX010000643.1:0-2724 GCA_964607945.1 uncultured Candidatus Obscuribacterales bacterium | reverse complement strand
AAAGAACAGTTGCTTCTACCCTTGTCCATACATGGCTTGCAAACAATGCCTCCCCAATCTTGATGAAAGGCTCCCAGATTGGCATCCATCAAAGGCTTCCGGCAGATTACGCAATAGGTAAGCTCAGGTTTGTAGCCCAGAAGGTCAAGCAGTCCGAATTCGAATCGCAACGCCAACCATGCTGGGCAGGCTTCCTGCAGAGCTTGACGACGCAATGCATCGCAGAGAAAGTCGAAGTACAATTCGTTCTCTTCGGAAAGCCCCGGCCCGAAATGTTGAGTGAGTTCAGCGTAGTAAAGAGCGTATGAAAGCCGAACGAGATCGTTTCGCAGTTGAGGAAATGTCTCTATCCCTTCCGCTTGGCTGATGACGTCCAAAGATCGGCCGGTCGACAGCAATAGCTTATTGACATTGAGTGCCTCTGCTCTGCCGGCTATTTTCGAGCCCGGTCTGCGCGCCCCTTTTGCGACCGCTCTCACCAAGCCGCGCTCAGCTGTGAAGATTGTAACTATCTTGTCTGACTCACCGAGATTGAAGGTACCGACGTTGATACCTGTGACTGAATAAGTTGGCATCTTTCTATTGGAAGCGATCTGTTTGCCGGCACCATAGATGGTGCGCGGTCCGTGTGCTGTTACTGCGAGACATTGCACCTGTCCTCTCCCGGAGATCCGGCTACTAGGCGGTGTCCTGTGATGAGTCGAGAGCCGCGCTCGAAAGTCAAGTAGGACCAGGTCCAATCGAGTAGCACGGACAGGCGATTTCGAAAGCCGACCAGGAACAGTATATGGATGAACAGCCAGGCAAGCCAGGCAACCAGTCCGACCAACTTGATGGATCCGAAATCGGCGACCGCTGCAGACCGCCCAATGGTCGCCAGTGCACCGTTGTCCTTGTATTGAAATACTCCGCGGGCAAGCCCTGAGAGATCTTTCATAATGAATCTCCCAACTGCTCGGCCTTCCTGCATAGCCACCGGAGCTAGACCAGGCAGTGGCTTGCCGTCCTGACCGGAAAAAATGCAGGCATCGCCGATTACAAAGCAGTTGCGGTGTCCCGGCACGGACAAAGTGCTGTCGACCGGGATGCGACCGCTTCTGTCCGTTGCCACCGCAAGCGTCCTGATTAACGGTACCGGCCTAACTCCCGCGCACCACATGACAGTACTGGCCTCGATGAATTCGCCTCCGAGATCTACCCCCTGGCTGTTGACGGTTTTCACCGTAACGCCAGTGCGCACTGTTACACCCATGGCGGTAAGCTTTTGCGCGGCCTCGTCCGACAGCTGTTCTACAAATGGCGGCAGCAATCTTTGGAATCCCTCCAGGAGGATTATGCGAGCATCCGAGGGATTGATGTGACGAAAGTCCTTGGCTAGAGCAAAACGCGACAGCTCGGCCAGGGCTCCGGCAAGCTCCACTCCGGTCGGACCGCCGCCGATTACTATGAAAGTGAGCAATTGTTTCAGTTTCGCCGGACAAGGCTCATGCTCAGCTTGCTCGAAAGCCAAAAGAACGCGCCGTCTGATTTCCAAAGCATCATCCAGATCTTTTAGACCGACAGCCAATTCAGACCATTCAGGATGGTTGTAATAATTGGTTTGAGCACCGGCAGCCAACACTAAGTAGTCAAAAGAGACTTCTCCGGCGCTGCAAGTAAGGGACATTTTGTCCAGGTCGATTGCGGAGACCTCGGCCAGGAGGACGTCGACATTTGCTTGTTGCCTCAAGATTGCTCTAATCGGATAAGCAATTTGAGCCGGCGACAGACCGGCGGTTGCTACTTGATAAAGCAACGGCTGAAAGAGGTGATGATTGGTGCGATCGATCAAAGTAATCTTGACTGCGGCGTCGCGCAAAGTCTGCGCGGTTGAGAGACCGGCAAATCCACCGCCGACTATTACTACGTGCGGCCTGCTTCCCTGGCGCTTTTCAGTCACTTTCAACCATCCTCAACTGCCTTCGAGCAAAGCAGTAGCGGTTGGCATTGTAGCAATCGCAGGCATTGCTTGGGGCGTTGACTTAAGCGGCCGGAGATGGTGTGGCGAATTCCGCTGTACCAATCTTCTTAAGAACCGCTCCGGGATCTTCGTTGAGTTTGGCCAGCTTGGTCGAGATACCCTGTCCGCTGGAAGCAAAAACATGCACTCCGTAATTGGCGTCGGTTGCAATGTCGATAAATCGCTGGCCGCCTTCCAATTTGAGGGTCATCACTCCGATTTTATGTTCGATATCCAGCGTGCCGGCGCTCCATCTCATTACGTTGACCTTCAGCACGCTGACTTCCTGGCAACGAAGCTCGCTGGCCAGGATATAGGCGATGCGCGCGAACTGTTCCGGATAGTGCCGGTAGCTCGTAACCATCGACTGAAGTTTTGCGAAGTTTGAATCGAGGATGGCATTTCCCAAGCCCAGTACCGTATAGCGGTCGCAGTCGGTCAAATCCGTCCTCAGGTTGACCCTCGCTAAAAAGTCCTGCTTGACCGAAGCCAAATTCGCTTGGCGCTTAAATTCTTCAGCAGAGGACAGATCGAGGGTCCAGTTGGAAAAGTCTATCGATAGGTTATGTGCACCGGTCATTGCTTGATTCCTTACCCGCTAATCTCTGAAGATATGGTCATTAGATTAAAGAGTATTTGTAGAACCGACATTGAGGAATTGTAGAAAATTCCTTGAATTCGCAATAGAGGCAATGTCTTAGTGTTTCGAAGCTTGTAGCACGGCT
>CAZSNX010000642.1:0-2741 GCA_964607945.1 uncultured Candidatus Obscuribacterales bacterium | reverse complement strand
AAGGATCAAAGTAATAGAGACAAAGTATCGCTCGCTTGCAATCGATGTACCATCCGATATTAAGGCGGTAGAAGCGGCGCTATCCGCCAATCCGGTTTGAAAGCCTAATTTGACCGAATACCGGCTTGAACTATAATCTTGGCATTCCCGCCGGGATAAAATGAAGTACCTGGTTGCCAGGAGATTGACTGTGAGTAAACTTGCTTCCTCGTTAGTGCTGACCGGTGCTCTTTGTCTGTCATTTGTCTCTGAAGCTCTCGGCGCGCAAAATGATTCACACAAGCCGAGATCAGGGACTAATTCCGCACCAGCGGTGATACCGGGTCGCTTGATGGAACCGAAAAACGTTCCTGATTTTGCGGCTTCTCCAGCTGGCGAGCGAAAGACCGGAACTGCTCTGCAGTCCGGCTTGCAATCAACAACCTTGCCGGTGGAAACACGCCTTAAGTTAGTGGTGGAGTATGCCGTCGACGCCAGGACCAGCCAACCCGGAGATATCTTCGAAGCGCACGTCCGCGACGACCTTTCGGTCGGTAGCAGCTTGCTGTTGCCTCGCGGCAGCCTGGTTCGCGGGCGAGTGACCGAAGTAAGCAAACCCAGATTGATCAGCCGAGCCGGAAAAATCGGTTTGCGCCTTGAGCAGATTGTTACACCAACCGGTGAAACAGTGCCGCTTGATGCCGCCCTCGAATTTCAGAAAGGAACAACCAATCAACGCGGCGAGCTCGACCCCGGCACAAGCTTCTCAACCCGCGTTGGCGACGATGTGCGCTCGGTTACCGGTCTGAATTCTAAGGGAACGGCGCGCGGTGCCTTGATGGCAGCAAATATCGCCACCTTGGGGGCGCCAGCGGTTGCCACCATGCTGGGCAGCTCGGCAGTCGCACTTTTCCGGTCCGGCGATAACATCGCTCTGACGCCTGGGCAGGAGATTGAGATTCTGCTTACTAACGATCTCGGCGTTCAACTCTAAAAGCTGAACGACCACTGGCTGGAGGGGAATTACATACCCTTTTTCAGCTGGCTGCGAACGAGCGCCACATTTGTGTGAAACACCTTATTGCCTGGATCCAGCCGCGCAGCCTTATTGAATTCTTCGTCCGCTTCCTCAAGGTAATTGCGGCGTTGATAAATCACACCGAGATTGTTATGGACCATTGCATTATTCGGCTTAAGCTTTAAACAGAGCTTATACTCCTTTTGCGCTTCTTCCAGCCGGTCTTGCTCGACCAGTAAGTTAGCCAGGTCGTAGTGCGCAATGAATGAGTAGAAGTGCGTTTCAATTGCCTTTTTGAATTCAGTCTCGGCAGCAGCCGGATCGCCGGCAGTCTTAAGCAAAGTACCCAGATTAATTCGGGCTTGAACATCTTCCGGTTTAATCTTCAGATATTGCTTGTACTTCTTGATTGCTGTTTTCGAGTCACCCATCATTTGGTAGACGAAAGCCATCTGATATCGCGCTTCGAGATAACTTGGATTGTGCAGGAGCGCCTTCTCCAATGATTCGAGCGCTTCTTTATAATTTTTCTCCTTGGTCAGCTGAACAGCTTTCTTATAGTGCGGTACCGGATCGATATCGGCTCGCTTTTCGTCGCCGGTAGCCTGTGTCTCGGCCTTTTCAACATCGGATTCTTCATCATCAGATGAGGCCGACCCCGAATCCTTTACCGCTTCCCTGTCCGGGATAGGCTCCCTGACCTGAGGCATCATGTCATCAGTGCGAGTAGTATCCATCTGCCTGGCTCGAAAAGGCCGGTGAGAGTCGTCTGGACTCTCAAACCTCGGCGCACTGCTGCGTTCGCTGTAGTCATCGCTGGATGCGCTGTTATCTGAACTTTCAGCTTCAGTACTGAGACTGCTAGTTGTATCCGGAGAACTTGCTTCAGCCGGTGCCGGTCTGAGCTCTTCGGCGTCGCTCTGCGGCTCAGCCAAAGCCGCCGGCGCGGTCAAACTGACCGCCATCCAAGCGCCGGTTAACAGCATCGCAGCAAACTGCCGCCGCCGAACCCGAATTGCCCGGGCTGCCTTTTGAAACTCAATTGCAGAAGAACTCATCATAAAGCCTGTCAAACCGCCGGTTTTCAAGGACCCAAAAACCAATACAGCACACATGAAATAACGCGCAGCGCCGAGCTGTCAAGGCATTGAAATTAACCCTTCCGGCAAAATCAAGCCGGAGTGGGCGTCGCGTCGAACTGATTCTCCAACAGCAACGTTACCGGTCCATCGTTAGTAAGCGAAACTTCCATATGCGCTCCAAAAATACCGAGTTCGACCGGTACATCCAATTTGCGCAATTCATCGGCGAAATGAAGATATAGACGTTCGCCCAGCTCCGGTTTCGCAGCCTTGATAAAGCTCGGTCGCCTGCCTTTGCGCCAATCGGCTAAGAGCGTAAACTGCGAAATTACCAGGCAGGCTCCCCCAATATCCTTTACCGACAGATTCATTTTGCCTGCATCATCGGAGAAAATTCGCAAATCAGCCGACTTCTGGGCCAGGAATACGCTGTCCTTTTCACTGTCTCCTTCTTCCACTCCAACCAAAATCACCAGCCCGGCTCCGATCTCACCAACCAGCCGACCCTCGACTTTCACAGAGCCATAGGAGACTCTCTGTAACACTGCCTTCATATCGCCTTCCCACCAGTGCCTCTAAACAGCCCGCCGTGAGCCACAATTAACTTGATGCAGTGGCTAGCGAGCCGAATTATGTTAACATTCAAATGTCAGTACCGCGGG
>CAZSNX010000641.1:0-2744 GCA_964607945.1 uncultured Candidatus Obscuribacterales bacterium | reverse complement strand
GGAGCAACCGATGAATCTTTCTGCTGTTCGAGCAGCAGGTTGTCTTCTGCCGGCAGTGTCCGCCTGCGGCGCAATGAGAGCGCGCGCCGCAGGCGTGCCTTGGAGCCTGCCCATGCCTGTGCCACCAGCGACAGTGCCGAGTGCTTGTACTCGGGTAATGTCCGGAATGTGGCGATCAGGTGGAAGGCAACGATAGTCAGGAATGCTCCCAGCATCGTCGGCAAGCTGATGAACCAGGCGATGAACATCCAGATGACGGCAAGGGCGATAAGCAAGCTTAGCAACAGCTCGATCAGGCAGCGCAGCTTGCTGGATACCGATCCCGAACAGGGATTGCCGGCTTCACTCACACCGAATCGGCGAAGGAGCTGCACGATCGCCAGACGGCTGACTAAGCTGGCAATCAGCCCAATCAGCGGTCCGGCTACCAGCAGCGCCAAGGCAATTGACCACATGCGGAAGATCCTCCTTCCCAGAGAAATTGCGCAGCAAATTTTGCTTCTGCGCGACGCTGCCCGAGCGCAGCCAAGACGCGCTCGGGACGGCAAAGGTAGCCGGTCGAGCCTACCTGCTCTTTTGGAATGCCTCTTCAATCAGCGCGAAGCTGAGACAGGCCAAAACGATACCGGACAAACTTTTTGCCAACGACAACAACGGTTGCTGGTCCGCAGCCAGTAAGATCAAACCATGCATGGCCGTTGCAATACCTGTCCAGATCAGAAAGAGTCCAGTCACAGCCTTGATCATTCTTCCTCCGCTAACCTTGATGCCTAGAACACTGTGCTACAGCTATGGACGCCCAACGCGCATTCGCGGATTGAGCCAAGGCTTCATCTGCAAGTGCGCATTGCGCGTCAGCGTCGCGAAGACTTACTCCCGGTTGGAATTGCCGGTCCAGCGGGACAGCTCGAGACCGACCCATGCGCAGGTTGCACCGGCTGCCATTTCGAGCAACGGGACAACCAGCTGATTCTCGAGGAAACCGGTGGCCAAGCCGTGCAGCAGCAGAGCCAGACCGCCGATTACCAGCACCAAGCAAGCGATGAACTTCATCATGCAATACCCCTCGTAATGGTGGCAGAGAAACAGGATCATTTCACAGCTGGAAAGGCACACTTTCAACTGTCCAGCCGTGCTGGATTTCCTAAGCTTGGAAGGTACTTTGATTGCGGGCTTTTGAGGTTCCGGTGGTGCTCGTCTTGAGGATTGGTTGAAAGAATGTTGATACAACTTAGCTCAAACTGGTATGGTAAAAAAACAAAAGAGCTAAAAATATGTAACACCACTTGGCAAAAACTGTGGGTTGGAGCTGTTACTGGAAAGTAAGTCATATGCTTTGTTAACAGGTTTTGGGGTGGTCGCCAAGGATGAATTGGCTTGATACTCTCGAATTAGCCGGTTCGTACTAGTCCCACTTACCGGGCGTCAAAATGGTGCTGCCGGATAGCGCAGCTAGCGTTCCGTCTCATCTTTCTACGGTTGACAGATGGAATATAATGCTGGCTGAGGAGGACGTCCCTTGTTGGTTCGCTTTATCGTCCGAATAGGTTTGGTTGCGGCTGCAGTAGCGTTTCTTCTGCCGGACGTCTCAGGCGTCAAGTTTCATGGTGATGCATTTTCGGCTGTTGCTACCGCGCTGGTTTTCAACATTGTTTTTGTCGGACTCGAGTGGCTGCTTGGAATCCTTGTGTTTGGTATTAACATCGGGACGCTTGGCTTAGGCGTCTTAATCACAAATGGCATCAAGTTCCTCGCCGGCTTGTTGGCACCATCTGCGGCACTATACGGAACTGCGCAGCTGCTTCCGAAATTCCTGCAGATCAGCCACTATTGGCCAAATGCTATCGTTGCCGGGTTGATACTCGGCGGTGTTCTCTGGGCGACGATTCCGCAGCCAAAGAAGAAAGGCTAGCCCGACCGCCGGAACAATTCGGACTGCCGGCCGTCAATCCGTTCGGTAAGAGCCGGGGCTAAATTTGAACATCGATTGGAGCCCTGGCAGGCTGCCGCATTAAGTTTGGACCTTTGGAGTAGATAAATTGCGCCGCTTTAGGCGCGCTGTTGAGGGTACGCAAATGTCAGAGCAACAGAGCCAGTTTCCCACTGAGGATCGGCTGACCGGAGAGATAGCGAACTATGTGTTCGATATGAACTTTCGCCAGATTCTAGTGGGTGACTACGTTGTGATGCCTTGCTTCAATTCGATTGTCGACCGTGCAATGGTGGTAGCAGTCGTCGGAAGCACCTGTGAAGTAGTGATATTGAGCCCTGAGACCGGTATACCGGAGACTGTGGTATTGGATCTCAAACACCCTGATCCGCACACCCGCTTGTTCGGTCGGTACGGCTATTTTGGGCTGCAGGTGGTTGCCAGGAGGGGCGAGCCGGCGGCAGTTGATTTCGCTCGGCAAGTCGTTGCGGCCTGCCAGGAGGTGGCTCACCAGGCACCTAAATTCAATCCGTTCATGGTGGCTCAAGCACGGGCCAGGGCGGAGTTTTTGCAAGGCTTTCTCGCCTGAGTCCAGCCTTTTCCTCTGGTGATCTCAATTGAGGACTGTCAAAATGGCAGTCCTCAACTTTCATTGGCAAGCAAGGCTGGTGTAATTGCGCTAAGCGTCAATCAGGCAGTATCTCTCGCTGGATATCTGGATTTTTGGAGTTGGTCTGTCGATGCGAGTGAAGTGCGTACCCCGTAATGATCGCTTGGAATCTGCCGGCGAGCTAGAGCCACAAGTAGCCAGAGG
>CAZSNX010000640.1:0-2749 GCA_964607945.1 uncultured Candidatus Obscuribacterales bacterium | reverse complement strand
AGGGTATTGCAAGACTAAGCAAACCGGCGCCCAACAAGCGACGCTGACAGTCAATGAAGCGAAGTGGCTGCAGCCACTTTCAATGTGCGGTTCCCGATGCTCCAGGCATCATATGCGGTAAACCTCGCCAGGATGGCAGAGATTGCCGCACTTGATTGATTTGCTGGACGAGCTTCGAGTCTACAGTCGGCGGACGTCTATAGTTGCGAGTGCCATCGGCATACTCGAAAGTAGCGTAGACGACACCTAGTTTCAGCAACGTTGACTTAGTTGATTCTCCGCCGGTCCAGACCGAGTCGTCCCAAACATTCGTACTGGCAGATGCAAAGTCAAACGAACCGAGCATTGCAAGCAGAGCAGATGAAAGTACTCCGACAACTATTTGGGGACGTTTCATTCTTCGCCCTCCGGATTATCAGAACGATAGCTACTTCCAATATAGTCTTCGTCTCGGCCTTTGAGGCGATTTTTTAAGTTTCGCCTTGACCTTCAGCAACAAGCTTAAGCAAGTGCCGCATAAGCCTGTAAGCCATATGAAGCGTTGAAGAGAGGCAATTGATCTTTGTATCCTAAGAACTGAAGAAGAAGCTGCGTACCAATTGCCACAGATTGGTGTGTCGGTAAGAACCCAGAAATTTTGTCTTGACCGAACTCAACCTTGTATCCGCCTTGAACGATTGCCACCACTCGGCAGGGAACCGGCTGTCCTGGCTTGAATTGATGCTTCCAGCGTGAATTTAATTGCGATCCGAGCATAGTAAAACAAACCTCACTCGTCAAGAAGAAGAGGAACGAAAATCCAACCCAGGATGTAATGGGCAATTGGTAATTCCCTGCGCAGCTAATTGCGGGGAGTTAAATTATAAGATCGGGTTAATAACCTTGTCAAGAAATATCTTTTGACTCGGTCTCGTCTTCACCTGTTTAATCAACGACAAAATCGCGATATCCATCAGCTGTCAACGCGTCTTTCAACTCTCCGACATTATCAAGCTTGACCTTGATCATCCAGCCATCGCCGTAGCAATCGAGATTGACGAGCTCCGGCTCGGAAGCCAGCCGATCATTAACAGCCGTTATTTCACCACTGGCAGGCATGAACAAGTCAGAAACCGATTTCACGGATTCGATCACGCCAAATTTCTCTTCCAACTTCAGTTTTTGCCCAACCTTGGGAAGTTCGACATATGTAACATCGCCCAGCTGATCGGCGGCAAATGCGGTCACGCCAATCGTAGCCAAATTACCGTCTTCTACACGCACATATTCATGCGTCTTGACATACTTGAGCTCACTGGGATAACTGAGCACCTTGTTTCCTTCTGCTCCCGCCATTCCTTGATCTCCTTTGACTCACCGTAGAAAGCACGAGCAAAGATTTTACCAAGGAAAGACCGCTTAAGCATCCGCTACAACCCCCTTCGGTCGTCAAGCGCCCGTTCACCGCCCGTCCCACCGGTCCGAGCTGGTATTACTTTCGATACCACAAGCGAGCATAATCGCTCCACCGCACGTGACCGATCATCCTGGCCTTAAATGCAATTCGTCGATCGAACAGCCACTCAGCGTTTGTAAAATGGTCGTTTCACTACAGTAGCCACCGATGCACTGTTCCTGATCTCTACCGCCAGCTCACCACCGACGGTGGCAAGCGCCGGGGGCACGAACGCCATGGCAATCGGATAACCCACGAAAATTCCTTGCGAACCACTGGATACCTGCCCGACCGGGTTGCCATCTTTGAGTACAGAATATCCCTGACGAGGCAGAGCCTTTCCTTCCACTTTCAGGCAAACACACATCTTGGAAAATCCGTCGACTTTCTGCTTTTGCATGGCCTCCCGACCGAGGAATTCTCCCTTGTCGAGTTTAACGCTCCAGCCCAGTCCGGATTCCAACGGACTTGTCTGCTCATCGAGCTCATGACCATAAAGCGGCATTCCGGCTTCCAACCTGAGCGTGTCGCGGGCGCCTAAACCGCAGGGCTCGATTCCATATTTCTGACCTTGCTCCAAAAGGAGATTCCAAAGCTTTTCGGCATCAGATGGATCAACGAAAATCTCGAATCCATCTTCACCCGTATATCCGGTTCTGCCAAATCCGACGCTTATACCTGCGGCTTTGCCTTCTCCATATCCGAAGCCGGCAATGCGGGCCGCCTCCTCACCCACCAGTTCCTTCAGCAGTGCAACAGCGTTTGGACCTTGCAATGCTAAAAGAGATGTTCGCTCGGAAGCATCATCCAAAGTCACATCTTTGAAGTTGCTTTTATACTTCTTAAGCCAGTTCCAATCTTTCTCTATATTTGAAGCATTTACCACCAAGAGAAAATCATCTTGCCGCCGGTAGACAATTAAGTCATCAACCGTACCGCCGTGCGGCATTACAAATTGCGTATAGAGCGCCATATTGGGATGGGACAATCGTCTGAGATCGTTTGCAATCATATGTTGCACGAAATCAAAGGCTCCGGCTCCTTGGACGACAAACTCACCCATATGAGAGACGTCGAACAAACCGACCTTGGTGCGAACGACTGTGTGCTCGGCAATGATCGACTTGTACTGCACCGGCATGTTCCAACCGGCAAAGTCCACCATCCTCGCTCCACAGCTTCGATGAGCTGCCGCTAGCGGTGTTTCTCTTAGTTGCGCAGTCGTCATAACCGAATCCTCACTGATGGTAAGAGGCGAGCACCGCTCAGCCTCCAAGCCGAACTATGATACTAGCAATTCGGATTGAGGATAGA
>CAZSNX010000639.1:0-2759 GCA_964607945.1 uncultured Candidatus Obscuribacterales bacterium | reverse complement strand
GACGTTTGACTGCGACTGCACTGGCAGCTCTGGTGCAAGCGAGCCGGACTTCAAAGCACTGACTCTTTTGCGTGACAGTTATAGAGTTGATAAGTTGCAGTCGGCAGGCTAGAAAGGTATTGAGCTGCCCGTAATCGAACTCCGGAAGCAAGATGCTATGGCGGCAAACGATGACAGCGAACCGGCAGCTGTTAGAAAGTACAAAGAGAAGCTGAACAAGCAGACCGACAAGCCTGACGATAAAGCTCCCAATAAACCTGATGCTGTTTCGCCGAATCCTCCGCATCCCGATGCAGCTCCAGCCGATAGAACAAAAGTAAAGCTCGAATTGAAGAGTCCACAATCAGGTGATGCCGATCTTGCTAAACTGTTGACCGGGGTTAGCGATCTGAAGTCTCTGGATGTTCGAGGGACCAAAATTACAGACAATGGATTGGTGCAACTCAAGAGTCAAGCTAGCCTGGATGAATTGAATATTTACAATACAAGAATCAGTGATGCAGGGCTCAAGAACATCTCTGGATTGACTAACCTTAGATTTCTTGATGTATCTCTCAACAATATCTCCGACGCTGGGCTATCCAATTTGACCAAGCTGACCAAGTTGGAAACATTGGGACTTAGCTCTACCGATGTCACAGATGCCGGACTGAGCCAGCTCAAAACCTTGCAAAATTTGAAGTCGCTTGGACTCTATAACACCCGCGTGTCGGATGCCGGTTTGGCTAAGCTGACAGATTTGAAGAGCCTGAATGCTCTGGGCTTGAGCGGAACTCGGGTAACAGACGAGGGAATACGAAAGTCGATTGGTACGATGACCGGACTAAAGGTGTTGGACCTCGGAGAAACCAAAGTGTCAGATCGTGGATTAGCGTCGCTATCCGGACTGAAGGAATTGCAAGCGTTGAGCATTCCTTGCACATCCATAACTGACAGCGGTTTGGCTCAATTGAAACAGTTCGAACAGCTAAAGAAGCTGAACGTCTACGGAAACAATTTGACTGATGCCGGCGTGAAAAACCTACAATCGATGAGCAAGTTGGAGAGCCTCACTCTCGGTGGAAATCGAGCTATAACGGATCAGTCCATTTCTGCTCTAAAACAGCTAACGAATCTCAAGCATCTTCATGTCGCCGGCACCAGTATCAGCAAGGACGGACTGGAAGAACTACGCAAAGCGCTTCCCAACTGTACTATCCCTTAAATTAGTCTGTGATTGGTAGCTGATTCGGTAGATTTCCTCCTGCTCTTCAAGCTGTGACATCGATCGGAAGCTCTGCTTTGCTCTGTAGGGGCGGGCCCGCCCGGTTCAGTGCTATTCGCAAGCTTCAGGGCGGCTGCCAGAGCCGCCCTTAGAAGGGACAGCCGAACCTGTCATAAGGACAGAGCCATGTCATAGGGTAGAGCTATGTCACGAAGACTTCGCTTTCTCTGCTTTCGATCGTCCTGGACATAGCATGCGCTTGTCAGAATTGACGGCTGGAAGCTAAACTTTCGAGCGGTCAATGGTTTTGCAAGCGGTGGGATGTCATGGTGAAATCTGCTTTTCAGCTGGCACTGCCAGCGGTGCTTACAAGTTTGTTGCTTTCCAACTTTGGTGCGCTGGCAGCGGAGTCTGTCAGCGATTATGAGAGCAACTGTTCAAGAGTTAGTGATTCGGCAGCGACGTCTAACGAGCACGATCGGCTGTGGAAGCTTTTTGAAGTTCATTGGAACTATCAAATGAAGGAGTATCCGGAATGGGCGACGGCTGTGGGCTACCCCGGTCAGAACGGACGTTGGACAGATTGCTCGCTTGAAGCGATTGCACGTAGAAAGAGAGAGCTGAATGCACCGCTTGCTGCGTTGAAAGCGATCGACCGAAGTAAGTTGAGCGAAAGCGATCGGCTTAACTACGACATCTTCAAGTTTCGTATTGAAGATGACCTCAAGGGCAGCAAGTTTAAGGATGAACTGATGCCGATCAACCAACTGCGAGGAGTTCAGCAGTATCTGCCGATTACGATCAAGGACAATCCAACCTATACGGTCAAGGATTATGAGGACATCATTGCACGGCTCAAGGGCATACCTGTCTTGATCGATCAGACGATTGTTTTACTCAAAGAGGGTGTCAAACAAGGAGTAACGCCACCCAAGATCACTTTGCGGGACGTGCCGGAACAGATCAAGAATCAAGCGGTGGACGATCCGGCAAAGAGTCCGTTGTTCGAACAGTTTCAAAACTTTCCGTCGACTATCCCGACTGCCGAGCAGGAGCGTCTGAAATCGGTAGCTGCCGGTCTCATAAAAGAAAAAATCGTACCGGCATTCAACTCACTGTATTCCTACTTCAATAACGAATATCTTCCGAATTGTCGCGAATCAATTTCGTGTGCCAAACTTCCAGATGGTGAAGCCTGGTATCAATTCAAAGTGCAAAGCCGGACTACCACCACGCTTTCGCCGAAGGAGATTCACGAGATTGGGCTGTCCGAAGTTAAGCGCCTCCGTGCTGAGATGGAAGAAGTAATAAAGGAAACCGGATTCAAAGGCAGCTTTCAGGAATTCTCTGCGCATTTGAGGTCTGATCCGAAGTTTTTCTTCACTGATTCGCAAGCGCTTTTAAGTGGATACAGAGATATCGCAAAGCGAATCGATCCCGAACTAATGAAGCAGTTCGGAAAGCTTCCGAGACTGCAGTATGGTATTCGTGCTGTGCCTGCATTCTCTGAAAAATCGCAACCGACAGCATATTATCAAAACGGCACTCTCGAAGG
>CAZSNX010000638.1:0-2760 GCA_964607945.1 uncultured Candidatus Obscuribacterales bacterium | reverse complement strand
GTGCGTCGAACGGTTGCATGGCTTCTGTCGCTCGGTTTTAATAGATAAGAACCTTTTGCACCCGCCAATTTTATTGACAGTCTTTCCATGATACTAAGAAGCGGCAGTACGGATACGAACAAACTCACCTAGCTGACGACCAGGCAGGGGTAACTCCGCTGACACTTGGAGCGTAAACATGAATTCCCAGGGTAGTCTCAAAAACGCGAGTCAATCTGAAGAACGTAATTTCGGTACTGTCGGTCGCACCGGCAATCTGATTGTGTTGTCCGGTCCTTCCGGTGTTGGGAAGGGCACCGTTATTGCCAAGCTACTGGAGCGAGTGACTGGGCTTACACGGTCGGTCTCGGTCACTACTAGAGGAAAGAGAGAAGGCGAAGTTGACGGTCTGGATTACTTTTTTTTGACTTCCGACCAGTTTCAAGATGCGCGGGCTGCCGACGAGCTCCTGGAATGGGCGGAGTTCGCCGGCGCCAGCTACGGAACGCCGCAGCGCTGGGTCGAACAGCAGCTGGCCGAAGGCAAAGACGTTTTGCTCGTAATTGAGGTGCAGGGAGCAAAACAAATCAGGTCGCGCATTCCCGATGCCGTCTTGATCTTTCTTTCGCCTCCATCTTTCCAGGAATTGGAATCAAGACTGCGGGGACGCGCAACTGAGTCTGCCGAAAAAATTACATTGCGGCTAAACAAGGCGAAACAGGAGATGTCAGAGAAAAACCTGTTCCACTATGAAGTTATTAATGACATTGTTGAAATTGCAGTCGATAATTTGGCTCATATCATATATTCTGAAAGACTCAGGATTCGTAATTCCGCACAGACAGAGTAGTAAGTAATCGATGAGCACAACTAGAACTTTGGACCAACTGCTGGAAAAGCACCCGAACCGCTATGAGCTGGTTTTGAAGGTCGCCCAACGCGCCAAGCAGATTAAGAACGAAACCCGCGACCAACAAAAGGCTACCAACGCGGTAATTCAGGCACTTCAAATGGTCGCAGCCGAAGGCGATGGAACAATCTTCATCTCGTCTTCCGACTACAAAATGTATTAAACCGGTTTCGAAAGACAGCCTAAGCATTCTTCAAGGAGCAACTCAACAGTTGCTCCTTATTTTGCATGTCGTAAAGTTTTCAGCCGCTCCCCTTAACAAAACTTCGTACTTCCCCCATTAAGATCGCATAAGATCTTCAATTCTGAAGAAATTACGATTGTCATAAGGGTGAAACTGGCTTAAACTCTGGAGCTAAGAAAAGCGCAATCGATTTCTCGACTCGCAGGTGAACGCTCAAATGGACTTCTGGTCAATCTTGCTGCTTTTAGCCTTTCTTGCCGGCATCATGGGCTGGTTCACCACACCCTTTATGAACGCAGTTCTATGGTATTGCGATTGGCGCGACGGAATTGAGATCAATTGGGGTCTCGATACAATTTTCAGCGTTGCCGTCCCTTTTGCTTACCTGTTTGCAATTTTCGAGATCATTTTGCTCTACAGCAAGTAAGAATCTCCGTTTCCCGTCAGTACCGTCGACCATCTCGGCTAGCTCAGTCAAGATTTGAGCGCTTTCTGCCGCGCTTTCAATCCGTGTCAGCCGTGCCCGAAACGGCGCGGCACCGGTAATTCCCTTTGTATAGTGCGTAAGATGACGGCGAGATTCGTTTGTGCCGATTCGCACTCCTTTGTATCGAATCAGCCCGAGACAGTGCTTGTAAGCAGTAATCAAACGATCCACATCATCGGGAAGATCATCGAGCTTTCCCGTTTCCAAAAGTCTTGTAATGCGGCCGATTAGCCAGGGATTTCCGAGCGTTCCGCGTGCTACAGCTACTCCGTCACAACCTGTGATTTCCAGCAGCCTTGCGGCGTCCTGCGTCTCGAATACATCCCCATTGCCGAAAACCGGAATTGACACAGCACGCTTTACCTTGCCGATGAACTCCCAATCTGCCTTTCCTGAATAAAGTTGCTGGCGGGTACGTCCATGCACTGTGACGGCATCGGCTCCCGCTTCCTCAATCATTTGACCAAAGTCCACTGCCGTGCGGGTCTGATCGTCCCATCCCAACCGAAACTTTACTGTCAACGGAATCTTGATCGCGCTTCTGACTGTGCGCACAATTTCTCTGGCTAATTCTGGCTCGCGCATCAAGGCGCAACCATCTTTGCCCTTTGTAATCTTGGGCACCGGGCAACCCATGTTAATGTCGACAAAATCCGCGCCCTTGGCTTGAGCCATCTGAGCGGCTGAAGCCATGATATCGGGTTCATGTCCAAATATTTGAATCCCGATCGGATGCTCGCCGGCGGCGATATCCATCAATCGAGTTTCGGGACGATTTAGCAACGCGCGGCTGGACACCATCTCTGTTGCCAGCATGCACTCGCTGTCAACCGAACGTACGATATCCCGAAAGACGATATCCGTCACGCCGGCCATCGGCGGAACATAAACCCGGCTCTTCACGGTGAGAGAACCAATTCGAACAGTCATAGAATTAGAGTTTACAAGACCTCGGGCCGCTCAGCAACGAGAAAGGCGCTCTCAACTACAATATAAGGGTCTTCCAACACACGAGGATGCATAAAATGTCCGCAATAGATTGGCAATATCACCGCCGGGGCTGAATGACCTGCGTTAGGGCCCAAGAGTTTCTTGAGCGCAATAAAGTTACAGTCAAGACAACAGTCGATGCCAGGAAGGTTTCAATCGGAAAAGAAGAAGCGCTCGCGCTCGTCAAAGACAACGACGAGATTTATGCAA
>CAZSNX010000637.1:0-2762 GCA_964607945.1 uncultured Candidatus Obscuribacterales bacterium | reverse complement strand
CAGATGCGCTTGAATCGGATGTGGAGGCTATTTCTAACGCTGTTGAATGGTCTCTTACATTCTCCCCAGAACCGAATGCGGTGCCTTATGTCGTGCGTACCGTACAAAACGAATTGAAGAATTTCACAAAAAATGGTTTGACTCAAATGGAACTGGGCGAAGTAAAGCGCTATCTTTTGGGGGCGATTCCGGTCCGGTCGATGTCTACAATTGATTCAGCGGCTGATAATGTTCTCGAGTCGATTCTTCAAGGAGGAGAACCAGACTTTCTGGCTCTCATCTTGAGCGGGATTAAGAGTGCGACAGCGGAGTCGGTAAACAAACTGATTCGTAAGACTTTCCGTCCTGATTTGGCATCCTTGGTAGTGGCTGGCAGCGACCAATCAATTACTGCAGTTCGAAATCAATCCGAGAAATCGTCAAATTCTTCGACTGGTGTTCCAGCGGTTGGTTCAAAACAATCCGGGAAGGATTAGATCGACGTCAATTAAATAGTTCTGACTGTCAATACTCTTGCGCGCTTGGCAATTGTTTCAGAATCTCAACCGATATCGGTTGAGATTCTGAAACTGGTCCTGACAACGCTCCAATAGCAATGAATTGATGGACGGTTCTCGGTAGTCCTTAGCCAGAAAGCTTAAACATGGCTTGATAATAGAGTGAGTAAGTAGTTGATATTTATAAATAGGGACTAAGAAAGATAATAGACATTTGTGGATTTGAAGGTAAATCTGAGTATCTGCTAATGTTGATTCAATGGTTTGAAGTAGCACGTGGTTGAAGTACATATCTATTTGCGATCGGTTTGCGTATTTGCTCGATCTCCTACCCGGTAGATGTCAATAGTCAAATATTATTGCCAAGGGGTCATCTGTTTGGCTAGAGTTTGCACCAGGTTTGAAGAAATGACGGATGGCGAATCTGCTGTTGCGTTGCGCGTTAACCTTTGATTGTAAAATGCGGCCAAGTTGTCATCGATTTAATCTGATTGGCTCAGATTCAGGCTTTCAGGCAGTATCGAGTACGTAGGCGCTTATGTGAATGTCCCGTAAACAAGCTGCTGGTGAGGCGTTTGGGGCGCAATTAAGAAGTTTGACTTTCTAGTGACAATTCAGATAATATCCAGCGATGGCTAATCGAATTGATTAGCGGGGCTCCATGAAACTTGAGCTCTCCAGCATCGAGGTATCAACGGGGGTTCTAGAGGTGATAAGCGAGCGGGAGAAATTGGAATTCGAGTCCTTACCTGAATTCATTAGAGAACCGTATTCTGCGGGCAGGGAAGCATATGTGCCTCCGACGGCTCCAAAGGGAGCTAGATCCGAAGACAGGTTTACGAGCATTGATGACAAGTTCGGGCAATATGATGGGCGATACTCGCCCATGCAGGACAAGTTTCCAGATTTAGATAACAATATTGACGAAATCGTCAGACCTAAGCATGAGGCCCTGGACACTTTGTGGCCGGGTGTTGAAAGAGAATTCTTTCAACCGAGAAGACGGTCTCCGAGCTTCTATCTGACCATTGGGTTTATGGCAGGAGCATTTGTGTCACTGCTTGGAGTGTTTGGGTACTCCTTAATCAGTCACGCTGTCGTGGCAAATGGCGGTGCTGATGGCAGCAAGAAGATCGTAGTGGCCGGAAGTCAGCCGACTAATTCCAGGGCCCAGGCTATTGAAGGATCCGCGCATACGACTGTGGTCAATGGTGCCGAAGTGCTTATTCCGGCTTTCACATCCTATGAAGTGAAGACTGGAGACACATTGGCCGGAATAGCATTGAAGGCGTATAAGCGTGTCAGCCCCAGGATGCTCGATGAGATTTGCAGAGCTAACAATATGCGCAGTGCAAATGTTTTGAGCTTGGGCCAAAAACTGACATTGCCAGAGTATCACCCGCAGTCCAGCAATCTTGCGACTGGGGCTGCCAATCCTTCGATGTAACAGC
Organism: uncultured Candidatus Obscuribacterales bacterium; assembly: GCA_964607945.1. Taxonomy (GTDB): domain Bacteria; phylum Cyanobacteriota; class Vampirovibrionia; order Obscuribacterales; family Obscuribacteraceae; genus JAGVKB01. Next base: position 814 of record CAZSNX010000637.1, on the reverse strand, counting down.
TTGTGCCTGGTGAAAGAAGCCAACTCAGCGTTGAGGATGTTTTCGCGCGTCTAGCCGATAGTCTCAACACATACGAACATCGCCCGCAGCAACTTGAGCTGGCTTTTAGGATGAACCAGTCCTTTTGCCGCAAGGAAACAGGTGTTTTCGAAGCCGGCACCGGAACTGGTAAGAGCCTCGCCGCTTTGGTGCCGGCAGCTCTTTCGGGGAAACGAGTAGTCGTTTCAAGTGCGACAATCGCGTTGCAGGAGCAGTATATTCACAAAGACATTCCTCTTCTGCAGTCCATACTGCCGTTTGAGATCGATGCTCAAGTAATGAAGGGACGCTCAAACTACATCGGACTTAGACGATGGAAGGATGCCCTGCTCGAGCAGGAGATAGATGACCGCCTGGTTGATTGGATAAACAGTACTTCTACCGGTGATCTTGCTGAGCTCGATTTCATGCCGCCGTATGACCTTTGGAATGAGATTGACTCTGATTCAGACGATTGTCTGCGAAATAAATGTCCCGAATTCAATCAATGCTTTTATTTCGATGCCCGGAAACGAGCCGAGAAAGCCAATATACTGGTCGTTAATCATGCCCTTTTGTTAGCCGACGCCGCTTCGCACGGCAATATTATTCCTCAATACGAGCTGCTGATTGTAGATGAAGCTCAGCACCTCCCGTCGATTGCGCGTGATGCATTCAGCGTTGCAATCAGTATTCGTGGGTTGAGAATGTTGGCCAGCAAGGCGCTGAAGAAGGTTAGCGCGCCACCGGCCATAGTGCGCGAGATGGAGATGGAATCCGATCATTTCTTCAGCAG